>NZ_JBSGIV010000016.1:0-108245 GCF_053605225.1 Micromonospora sp. NPDC003944 | reverse complement strand
GTTCGCGGCAACAATGATCCATCGTGGTCTATCCGTTCGGACACGGGAGCACATCATGCTCGACGCACGCAGCACGAACCGGCGACCCCGGGTGGTGAGGACACTGCTGGCGGCAGTAGCCGCAGCGGTGCTGGCGACCTCGGCACTTGCCGCACCGACCCCCGCCGAGGCCGCCGTCAGCCGGGCCGAGCTGGCCCTCCGCTGGGCACCCATCCACTACCAGGACGTCGATGCCACCGGTACTCACGCCCTCGGCGGGCAGTCGGACTACCTCACCCGGGTCGACTTCGACGGCGACCTGGACGGACGCAACAACTGGGACCGGACCGGCCAGCCGGGCTTCGCACTCGCCGCGCACGTCTACTACTCCGTCGTGGAGACGAGCACCCACTGGTACATCACGTACTTCTTCTTCCACCCTCGCGACTGGACCGACCACCCGTTCTTCGAGACCGAGCACGAGAACGACGGTGAGGGCGCGTTGTTCGCGATCGAGCGGGACGGCTCCCCGTACGGCGTTCTGCGCTCGGCTGTCACCGTCGCGCACAGTGACTTCTTCTCCTACACGCCGGCCGGCAGCACCTGGACCAGCGGCGGGGAGAGCGTCGACGGGACCCTGCGCTTCCAGGCGTCACCGCACGACACGTTCCAGCACCCGGTGACGGCGCAGGAGGCGCAGGGCCACGGCCTCAAGGCGCACCCGCAGTACGACATCAACGGCGACGGCCTGGTCTACTACCCGTCGACCGTCGCCGAGACGCCGAGCAGTGGCAACGACCGCGATGTGCGGTACCAGTTGGTCGACATCTTCGCCGCCGGTGGCCTGTGGGCTCAGCGGGCCAACGCGAGCCTGTTCGCAGGCCTCGGCACGTTCGCCGGTGACACGTCCGGCGACTGCGGCGTCGGCACCTGGAGCTGTTCGACCAACTCGGCCAACGCGCCCTGGGGCTGGGACGACGGCAACGACGCCCCCGCTCGCGGCGAGATCGCCAGCGACCCGGCGAAGCTGTCGGCCGCGTACTTCACCGTGCCGACCGGTCTGGCCCGCACCTACAGCTACAACCCGTACGCCAGCGCGGCGGCGGCGCTCGCCGAAGCGGCGAGGACGGCTGCGCCGACCGTCGACTGACCGCCTCGTCTTTCCGGGGTCGGGCCGCCCTGGTCCGTCACCGGGGAGACGTGTCGACCCGCACCCGGTCGCTCTCCTTGTCGGAGAGGAAGGCCGCCACCGCCTGCCCCTGCTCGGCCACGGCGTCCCGTTCCGGGCGGGAGAGAGGGCGCAGCGGGCTCACGGTCACCGTGCCCGAGTCGACGCGCCAGGTCGCCGTGACCCGGCCGTCGACGAGCACCACGCGTTCGCCGGCCACCGAGAGGAGACGGTGCGCGTCGTCGATGATCCGGCTGCGGTCGTCGTAGCCGAGGATCGCGTTGTCGAACGCCGGCAGGAACCGCACCGGAGCGGGGGTGCCCGGGTCGGGGCGGGGTGCGTCGGGGAGGTCGACAAGCTTGCGGCCCCGCTCGTCGCGGAAGGTGACCAGCTCGTCGCGTAACGCGGTCACCGCGGCCGGCAATCCGGCGAGACCGCTCCAGGCGCGCAGGTCGGCGGTGGTCGCCGGGCCGAACGCGGCCAGATAGCGGCGGACGAGCACCTGGCCGACCGGGTCGGCGCCCTCCCCGGTCGACGGGGGAACCTCCCGGCCCAGCCACGCGGAGAGCAGGACGTAGTGCGCGCCACCCTTGGCCCGCCACAGCCCCCGTGGCGGCACCTGCGTCATCGGGAGCAGCGCCACAGCGATCTCGCCCAACACCCGCAGCCCCGGCGTTGGCCAGCGCTCGGCGAGCGCCCGCCCGATCTCCGGCATCGAGCGGGGCTCACCGTCGGCCACCACCGCCCGCGCGGCGACGGCGAGCTCGTCGAGGTCGACCCCGTCCAGCTCGCGGCGGTAGACCCCGAGCACGCGTTGGCGCAGCATGGCGTCGTGACGGCCGCGCCAGGCCACGGCGTCGTCGGCGACGAGCAGGTGGACGGTGCGGCGCATGAGGTGGGTGCGCACCACCTGCCGCTCGGTCAGCAGGGTCGAGAGCACCGTCGGGTCGAACGCGGACAGCCGCGACCACAGCCCGACGAACGGCTCCTGCGGCTCCTGGGCCTGTAGGCCACCGAGGTGGGCGACGGCGTCCAGGGCCGGCAGGTCGGCGCGGTCGAGCAGCAGCTGCCGGGCGAGCGTCGCGCGGTTGAGCGCCCGGGTGTCGAGAATGGTCATGAGATCCCTTCGGCCGGCCTCATTATCCGACCCGGGGCCGACAGTCCGGGGGCCCGACGGTCCCGGTTACGCGGTTCGCCCCGCCCGGCGGCACCGGGCGGGGCGATGTCGAGCGGGGCGAACGGATCAGTGCTTGCCCACGAAGATCCCGATGCCGTTGGCGACCATGCGCTCCGTACCGTCGGACGGGCTGTTGCGGGCGGTGGCCGCGGCCTGGCCCGGCTCCCGGACGGCGACCGTGCTCGAACCGCCGCCGTCGAGGTTCACCGCGGCGTCCGCGCCGAGTGAGCGCATCAGGTCGGCCAGTTCGGCGATCGTGAACCCGGCGCTTGCCGGTGCACGGCCGGCCAGGGCCACCAGATAGACGGTCCGACCGTCGGGGCTGACACCGGCCGCGCTGCGTACCGCGGCGGTCTTGGTGTCCAGGCCGGCCAGCGGCGCACCGTCGCGCAGGATCGGCGCGCCACCGACCGCGAAGGTCAGCTTCGGCGTGGCGGCAGAGACGAGCTTCTCGCGCACCTGCACCCGGTCGCCCACGGTGAGGTCGTCGAGCGCGTCCGCGCCGCCCTCCCGGCCGACGAGCACCTGGGTGTCGGCCGGGATCGCGCCCGCACCGGGCGTCCGACCCACCGTGGTCACCACACCATCGCGGATGGTCACCTCGTAGGTGTGGGTGCTGCACGGGTCGCTGCGACTCGTGTCGGTGCCGCAGGTGGCCCGGACCCGGGAGGCGGTGCCCCAGTCGGCGGTGAACAGGCCGACACCGTCGACGGGCAGCGCGTACTGGTTGAGGCCGCCAAGCGCGATGGTGCCCTTCCTGCTGCGCACCTCGCCGTCCAGGCTGAGGGTGTCGACGCGCGCCTTGCCGTTCACGCCGACGCCGAACACGTCCCGGGTCGAGGTGCCGGGGGCGAGGCCGGGGCCGAAGCGCTGGGCGGTCGGCACCGCGAACTTCAGCTCCTCGCCGTCGGCGATCTCGGGACCGGACGACGAGTAGGTCGGGGTGACGCCGGCGTGCGTCTCGCTGTTGTTGAAGAAGTCGCCGTTGACGCCGGCGACGGCACCCTGCTCGTTCGTCATCGCCGAGACGACCTTGCGCTGGGCCACCGCGTCGGGGTGCAGCAGGTCCAGGGAGACCTTGTTCTTCTGGAGGTCGGCCGTGAGGAGGTAACCGACGGTGACACCCCGGGGCGTGGTCACCTCGAACGAGCCGTACGTGACGCCCGGGGCGAGCTGCTCGGTCGAGGTGATGGTGATCGGGGCGTCCGTCGCGGGTACCGTGGCGGTCGCGGCGTGGGCGACGCCGGCCGGCGTCACGAGCGTGGTCAGCCCCGCCGCGAGCAGCAGCGCCAGACGTGGGCGTACGAGGTGCGGTGACCTCATTGCCGCTCCTTTCCTGGTGCGTTCCTGGCCTGGGCCGGGATTGTCGAGCCGGGCCGGCGGTCGACCGGTCCGGCGATGATCGTCCTGGTCAGCCGATCATCCGGGAGTGAACACCGGAGACTGCGGACGTGAACCGCCCGCACCGTCTTGATCAACTGCCGGAGCGGCGAGGACCTGTCGGCGGAGTGCCGGGGTGCCAAAAAGTTTTGTGCACTTCCTACAACTGAGGGACTGTTGGTTCGGTGGTTGCGCCATAGCGCTCGCCGTCGCCACCCGGAAAGGTGATCACTGCTGGGAGCCGTCGTCTCGTGGCATGCAGGTCGAGGTCTAGTTAAGGGGTCTTTCGGGTGTTCAACCGTGTCGCCATCGTCAACCGTGGTGAAGCCGCCATGCGGCTCATCCACGCGGTCCGCGAGCTGGCCGCGGAGACCGGCATCCAGCTCGAAACTGTCGCCCTCTACACCGATGTCGACCGCAACGCCACGTTCGTCCGCGAAGCGGACATCGCGTACGACCTGGGCCCGGCATCCGCCCGGCCCTACCTCAACCTGGCGGTGTTGGAGCGCGCCCTGACCGAGACCGGCGCCGACGCCGCGTGGGTCGGCTGGGGCTTCGTCGCCGAGGACCCGGCGTTCGCGGAGCTGTGCGAGAAGATCGGCGTCACCTTCGTCGGGCCGAGCGCGGACGCCATGCGCCAGCTCGGCGACAAGATCGGCTCGAAGCTGATCGCCGAGAAGGTCGGCGTGCCGGTCGCGCCGTGGAGCCGCGGCGCCGTGGAGACCCTCGCCGCAGCCCGGTCGGCGGCGGCCGAGATCGGCTACCCGCTCATGCTGAAGGCGACCGCCGGCGGTGGCGGGCGCGGCATCCGCGTGATCCGGAACGAGGCCGAGCTGGACGACGCCTACGAGCGCACCAGCCAGGAGGCGGCCCGGGCGTTCGGCAGCGGCATCGTGTTCCTGGAGCGCCTGGTCACCGGGGCCCGACACGTCGAGGTCCAGGTCATCGCCGACGGGCAGGGCACCGCGTGGGCGCTCGGCGTCCGTGACTGCTCGGTGCAGCGACGTAACCAGAAGGTCATCGAGGAGTCGGCGTCGCCGGTGCTCGACCCGGCGCAGGCCGCCGAGCTGAAGACGTCAGCCGAGCGGCTGGCCGTGGCGGTCGGTTACCGGGGCGCGGCGACGGTCGAGTTCCTCTACCACCCGGGCGACCGCCTGTTCGCGTTCCTGGAGGTCAACACCCGCCTCCAGGTCGAGCACCCGATCACCGAGCTGACCACCGGGTTCGACCTGGTCAAGGCGCAGCTGCACGTCGCCTCCGGCGGGCGGCTAGAGGGCGCCCCGCCGGCCGAGCGCGGCCACGCCATCGAGGCCCGGCTCAACGCCGAGGACCCCGACCGCGACTTCGCGCCGTCGCCAGGCCGCATCGCCCGGCTCGACCTGCCCAGCGGCCCCGGCATCCGGGTGGACACCGGCGTCAGCGAGGGCGACACCATCCCCGCCGACTTCGACTCGATGATCGCGAAGATCATCGCGTACGGCCGTGACCGCGACGAGGCACTCGGCAAGCTGCGCCGGGCGATGGCGAACACCACGGTGATCATCGAGGGCGGGGCGACGAACAAGAGTTTCGTGCTCGACCTGCTCGACCAGCCCGAGGTGATCGACGCCAGCGCCGACACCGGCTGGATCGACCGCGTCCGCGCCGAGGGCCGACTCGTCACGCACCGCCACAGCGCGGTCGCCCTGGCAGCCGCCGCCATCGAGTCGTACGAGGAGGAGGAGCGCGTCGAACGGCAGCGGCTGCTGTCCACGGCGGCCGGCGGACGGCCGCAGGTGCAGCACGCCAGCGGCCGACCGTTGGACCTCAAGCTGCGTGGCGTCTCCTACCGCACCCGCGTGGCGCGCGTCGGCCCGCACCGTTTCCGGGTCGGCATCGAGGCGGGTCCGGTCGTGCGCACCGCCGACGTCGAACTCAACCGCTTCGACCGGCACACCGGTCAGATCGTCGTCAACGGCATCCGCTACCGCCTGCTCACCGGCACGTACGGGCCGACCCACCTGGTCGAGGTGGACGGCGTGACGCACCGGGTCAGCCGGGACGAGGGCGGCGTTCTGCGCTCCCCGATGCCGGCGCTCGTCGTCGCCACTCCGCTTGAGGTCGGCGCCGAGGTCGAGGCCGGCGCGCCGGTGCTGGTGCTCGAAGCGATGAAGATGGAGACGGTGCTGCGGGCACCGTTCAAGGCGCGGCTCAGGGAGTGCGCCGTGTCGGTGGGCAGCCAGGTCGAGGCGGGCGCGCCGCTGCTGCGTCTGGAGCCGATCGCGGACGACGCCGAGGAGGCCACGGACGACGCGAGCGCCGAGACCGTCGAACTGGACCTGCCCACCGCCGCCGAGGACGTCCCGGCGACCGAGCGCAGCAGGCGCGGTCAGGAGGACCTGCGGGGTCTGCTGCTCGGCTTCGACGTCGACCCGCACGACGACCGTCGGGTGCTCGACGGCTACCTCACCGCCCGGCGGGAGGCCACCGAAGCCGGTCAGCGGCCGCTGGCCGCCGAGCTGGACCTCATCGAGGTGTTCGCCGACCTGGCCGAGCTGAGCCGCAACCGGCCGACCGGCGAGGACGGTGGCGCCGCGCACGTGCACAGCGCCCGGGAGTACTTCCACACCTACCTGCAGAGCCTCGACGTCGAGCGGGCCGGGCTGCCGGACGCCTTCCAGACCCGGCTCGGCAAGGCACTCGGCCGATACGGTGTCACCGACCTGGACCGCACGCCCGCCCTCGAAGCCGCCGTCTTCCGGATCTTCCTCGCCCAGCAGCGCGGGTCCGCGGACGCGCAGGTCATCGCGGCGCTGCTGCGCGCCTGGCTGCGGGAGACCCCGCCGGACGAGACGCTGCGCGAGCCGGCCGGCCTCGCCCTGGAGCGGCTGATCGCCGCCACGCAGGTCCGCTTCCCCGTGGTCGCCGACCTCGCCCGTGGAGTGGTGTTCGCCTGGTTCGCCCAGCCGCTGCTGCGCCGCAACCGCGCCCGCGTCTACGCCGAGGTCCGGGGGCACCTGCGGCACCTGGACGCGCACCCGGACGCGGCGGACCGCGCCGAGCGCATCGCCGAGATGGTACGCAGCACCGAGCCCCTGGTCCGGCTGCTCGGCCAGCGGCTCGTCCGCGACCACCTCGACAACGCGGTCATGCTGGAGGTGCTGACCCGGCGCTACTACGGCAACCGGTCGCTCACCAGCGTGCGCACCCGCGAGGTCGCCGGCTGCACGTTCGTGGTCGCCGGGCGCGCCGACTCGAGCGTGGTCTCCGCCGCGGTGAGCTTCGACGCGCTTGGCAGTGCCCTGCGGGGGCTGGCCGAGCTGGCCAGCGGCGAGGACGCCGTGGACGCCGACATCTACCTCGGTTGGGAGAACCAGCCGGAGGACTTCGACGCGATGGCGGCCGCGCTGGCCGAGGTCATCGCCGCGCACCCGCTGCCGCCTCAGGTCCGTCGGGTGACCACCACCGTCGCGGGGCGCGGCGGGGCGGTGATGCACCACCACTTCACCTTCCGCCCGTCGGGCGCGCAGTTGACCGAGGACCGGCTGATCCGCGGACTGCACCCGTACATCGCGCAGCGGATGCAGCTGGAGCGGCTGCACAAGTTCGACCTCACCCGGCTGCCGTCGTCGGACGAGGAGGTCTACCTCTTCCAGTGCGTGGCGCGGGAGAACGGGGCCGACGAGCGTCTCGTGGCGTTCGCGCAGGTGCGTGACCTGACCGAGCTTCGTGAGCAGGACGGCCGGCTGGTCGCGCTGCCGACGACCGAGGACGCCATCGCCGCCTGCCTCGACTCGATCCGCCGCGCCCAGTCGCGGCGGCCGTCGAAGACGCGCTTCAACACCAACCGGATCGTCGTCTACGTGTGGCCGCCGAGCGAGCTGACCCGCGAGGAGATGGAGATGATCGCCGGGCGGGTCCGCCCGACGACTGTGGGCGCCGGCCTGGAGGAGATCCTGTTCATCGCGCGGCAGCGCGACCGCCGCACCGGCGAGCTGACCAGGATCGCCGTACGGATCTCGTTCGACGCCGCGGGCGGCGCGGAGCTGGCCGTCGGGGAGCCGCCGGTCGAGCCGATCGAGCCACTCGACGAGTACCGGCTCAAGGTGCTGCGGGCCAGCAGCCGCAACACCGTCTACCCGTACGAGCTGACCGGCCGGCTCGGTGAGTTCGTCGAGCACGACCTCGACGACGACCACAGGTTGGTGCCGGTGCAGCGGCCGAAGGGGCGCAACAGCGCCGCCATCGTCGCCGGTCTGGTCACGACTCCGACCAAGCGCTACCCGCAGGGTGTCACCCGGGTGGTGCTGCTCGGCGACCCGACGAAGTCGCTTGGCGCCCTGTCGGAGCCGGAGTGCCGGCGGGTCATCGCCGCACTGGACCTGGCCGAGCGGATGCAGGTGCCGCTGGAGTGGTGGGCGCTCTCCGCGGGTGCCCGGATCTCGATGACCTCCGGTACGGAGAACATGGACTGGGTGGCCGCGGCGCTCAAGCGGATCGTCGAGTTCACCCAGGCCGGCGGTGAAATCAACATCGTGGTCGCGGGCATCAACGTCGGCGCGCAGCCGTACTGGAACGCCGAGGCGACGATGCTCATGCACACCAAGGGCATCCTGGTGATGACGCCCGACTCGGCGATGGTCCTCACCGGCAAGCAGTCGCTCGACTTCTCCGGTGGGGTGTCGGCCGAGGACAACTTCGGCATCGGCGGCTACGACCGGGTGATGGGGCCGAACGGGCAGGCGCAGTACTGGGCGCCGAACCTCACCGCCGCACGGGACGTGGTGATGGCGCACTACGACCACACGTACGTCGCCCCCGGCGAGGCCGCGCCCCGGCGGGCGGTCACCACCGACCCGACCGACCGGGACATCTCCGACTTCCCGCACGACGTGGCGGGCAGCGCCTTCGCCACCGTCGGGGAGATCTTCTCCGTCGAGGCCAACCCGGACCGCAAGAAGCCGTTCGACATCCGTACGGTGATGCGTGCCCTCTCCGACCAGGACCACCCGGTGCTGGAGCGGTGGGCCGGCATGGCGGACGCGGACACCGCCGTCGTGCAGGACGTCCACCTCGGTGGCATCCCGGTCTGCCTGCTCGGCATCGAGTCCCGGTCGGTGCCCCGGCACGGCTTCCCGCCCACCGACGGCCCGGACACCTACACGGCGGGCACGCTGTTCCCCCGCTCGTCGAAGAAGGCCGCGCGGGCCATCAACGCGGCAAGTGGCAACCGGCCGCTCGTCGTGCTGGCGAACCTGTCCGGCTTCGACGGCTCACCGGAGTCGATGCGCAAGCTGCAACTGGAGTACGGCGCCGAGATCGGCCGGGCCATCGTCAACTTCCAGGGGCCCATCGTCTTCTGCGTGATCTCGCGCTACCACGGCGGTGCGTTCGTGGTGTTCTCGAAGGCGTTGAACCCGACCATGACGGTGCTGGCGCTGGAGGGCTCGTTCGCCTCGGTGCTCGGTGGCGCACCCGCCGCCGCCGTGGTGTTCTCCGCCGACGTCAACGCCCGGACGGCGGCCGACCCCCGGGTGCGGGACCTGGAGGCCCGCGTCGCGGCCGCCACCGGCACCGAGCGCGCCGCGCTGACCGCCGAACTCGACGAGCTGCGGTCGTCGGTGCGGGCGGAGAAACTCGGCGAGGTGGCCGCGGAGTTCGACCGGGTGCACAACATCCACCGCGCCGTCGAGGTGGGCTCGGTGGATGCCGTCATCCGCGCCGCCGAGCTGCGTCCGCGCATCATCGAGGCCATCGAGGCCCGCCTGGGCTAGGACGGCAGGCGCTCCCACGACGTCAGCACCACCGGTCGTCGACCGGTGGTGCTGACCGTCCGGGTGGGACGTGTCGCGACTGTCGCGCCACTGGTCCCGCTCGTACTCCGCCCGTCAGGTCGCGTGCC
This sequence comes from Micromonospora sp. NPDC003944, assembly GCF_053605225.1. NCBI lineage: Bacteria > Bacillati > Actinomycetota > Actinomycetes > Micromonosporales > Micromonosporaceae > Micromonospora > Micromonospora sp. NPDC003944. The sequence goes on along the minus strand of NZ_JBSGIV010000016.1, from coordinate 98,660 downwards.
GTAGCAGCTCGTGAATGTGTCCGACCACCTCGTCAGGGGTCAGCTCCATGGCGTTCACACCGACGCTGACCTCGAATGAACACCGGTCCGGGTCCGGCGCGGACCGTACGCGGCCGAACAGCTGGCCGTGCCGGTCGCCGGCCGGGTGGCAGCGCAGGCCGTGCACGACGTGGTGCCCCCGGTGCTCCCAGGCCTCCAGGTGGCTCTGCGGGTGGGCGGCGAAGGCCTGGCGGCCACGTCGGTCGGCGTGCACCCGCAGGGCGACCTGCTGTGCCATCGTCCCGGACGGAAAGAACAGCGCGTCGTCCTTGCCGAGCAGGGATGCCATCCGCCGTTCGAGCACAGCCACCGGTCCGGCCAGGCTTACCGGGCGGGCAGCCTACCCCCCTCAGCCGATTCGTCGCTCCGTACCCGGGTCGGCCTCGGCCTGCCAGGCGGCGACGAGGTCCTCGCGCGCCCGCGCGACCCGGGACCGGATCGTGCCGACGGGGCACTGGCAGACGTCCGCCGCCTCGGCGTACGACAGGCCGAGCACCTGGGTGGCGACGAACGCCTCGCGGCGCTCCCGGGTCAGACCGGCGATCAACTGGTGCAGGGTCACGCCCTCGTCGGCGCCGGCCGTGATCGCACCGGCGGCCTCGGCCGCAGCCTGCCAGTCCGGCACCGACGCCACCCTCGGCCGGACCACCGCCGTCCGGACGTGGTCCACGGCGACGCGCCGGGCGATGGTGAACACCCAGGTACGGGCCGACGAGCGGCCGGCGAAGCCGGGCAGGTTGCGAAGTGCCCGCAGGAACGTCTCCTGGGTCAGGTCGTCGGCCTCCCCCGGCCCGGCCAGGTGCGACAGGAACCGCCAGACCTGGTTCTGCAGGGCCCGGATGAACGCCGCAGCGGCCTGCCGGTCACCCTGGCCCGCCTCGCGCGCCCACCGGGTCACCTGGTCGTCGTCAGCGACACCGTTCCGCACCGACCACCGTCCTGTGTGCCACGGGCGCTCCTCCATGCCGAGATGTGCCGCCGTCGGAACGCCGCCGGTCGGCCGCGCACTCTGGTGGTCGTCGGCCGGGCCGGAAAAGTTCCCGGGCGTCCCCGATCAGCTCGGGAGCGCGAGCTCGGGCATGCTCCACGACCGCCAGAGCTGGCTGTAGCCGCCCCCGGCCGCCAGCAGCTCGGCGTGCGTCCCGTGCTCGGCGACGCGCCCCTGCTCCAGGACGACGATGCGGTCCGCGGTGGCCGCCTGGCTGAGACGGTGGGCCACGACAAGCGTGGTACGGCCCTCGGTGGCCGCCACGGCGGCGCGGTCGAGGTCACGCGCGCCGGCGCTGCCCGCCTCGGCGGTGGCCTCGTCGAGGACCGCGACCGCGGGATCGGCGAGGACGAGCCGGGCCAGCGCGAGCTGCTGGGCCTGGGCCGGGGTGAGCTGTCGCCCGCCCTCCCCTACCGTGGTGGCGAGACCGTCCGGCAGGGTCCGCACCCATTCGGTGGCGCCGACGAGGTCGAGGGCGGCGGTGATCTCGGCGTCGGTGGCGTCCGGGTCGGCGAGGCGCAGGTCGTCGGCGAGCGGCCCGGCGAAGACGTGCACCTCCTGGCTGATCAGCGCGATCTCACGACGGAGGCGGTGCTCGTCGAGCTGTGCCAGCGGCACCCCGCGCAGCGTCACCGCGCCGTCGGTGGGCGCGATGATGCCGGCGATGATTCCGGCGAGGGTGCTCTTGCCCGCGCCGCTCGCGCCGACCAGGGCGACCCGCTCCCCGGGTGCGAGCCGCAGGGCGATGTCCCGCAGCACCACCGGCCCGTCGTCGTAGCGGTGCTGCGCGACCGTCACCTCGAGTGCCGCCGGTTCGGCCCGATCGTGGCCTGCGGGTTCGGTGCCGGCGGGTGCCGCGGTGTCCGGCAGTGTGGTGACCCCGACGAGTCGGGCGAGGCTGGCCCCGGCCTGCAACACGGAGTCCGACTCGAACAGCAACAGGCCGATGGGGTTGAAGAGGCGGTGGAAGTAGAGGGCGGCCGTGGTGGCGGCGCCGACGGTGACCAGGTCCCCCCGGACCAGCAGGAAACCGGCGAGCAGCACGGCGGCGAGCCCGACGAACTCCGAGCGGTTGATGCGCAGCCCGAAGCGGGTGAAGAGGCCGAAGATCTCCAGTGACAGGTCGCGGGCGACGCCGGAGCGATCCGCGATCCGGGCGACGTGGGCGTCCTCCATCCGGTAGGCGCGCACGGTGGCCGCGCCCCGCAGCGCCTCGGCCGTCGCCTGCGCCCGCTCGCCGGTCGCCACCCGCTCCCGCGCGTAGTACGGAATCGAACGCCTGAGGTACCAGCGCAGCGCCACCGCGTACGCCGGGGCCGCGACCAGCCCGGCGACGCCGAGTCTCCAGTCGAGGGCGAAGAGCCCCGCCGCGGTCAGCACGACGGACAGCAGCGCGCCGAGGAAGGCGGGGCCGCTGGTGGCGATCACGTTCGTCACCACTGCCACGTCGTCGCCGGCACGGGCCACCAGGTCCCCGGTCCCGGCCCGTTCCAGGGTCGCCGACGGCAGGTGCAGGGCGCGGTCGAGGACCCGCTCCCGGAGTCGGGCCAGCACAGTCTCACCGAGGCGCGCGGCGACCGCCGCTCCGGCCGCGGTGAGGAGCCCCGCGAGCACGGCGGCGCCGGCGATCACGCCGGCCCAGGCCAGCACCCGTGGCGTGTCGGTGCCGGCGATCACGTCGTCGACGAGGCGGCCGAGCACCCACGGGGCGACGAGCCCGGTCGCGGCGGCGGCGACGAGCAACGTGCCGGCGACGGCGCTGAGCCCCGGCAGGAGGGCCAGTTCGGCGCGGAGGGCGGCCCAGGTCTGCCGGCCGGTGGCCGTCGGCAGCAGTTGCCGGGTGGTCGGCTCGGACGTCATCGCAGGGTCTCCTCCCGGTAGCGGGCGTCGCTGGCGAGCAGCCGCTCGTGGGGACCCTCGGCGACGACCCGTCCCCGGTCGATCACCGCGACCTGGTCGGTGACCCGCAGCAGCGCCGGGCTGGAGGTGACGAGCACGGTGCCGCGGGTTCCCGCCCCGCGCGCCTCGGCGAGTCTCGTGGCGAGCAACCCCTCGGTCACCGCGTCGACGGCGGTGGTGGGGTTGTGCAGCACCAGCACCGGCGGGTCGGCGACCAGCGCCCGCGCCAAGCCGATGCGCTGGCGCTGCCCACCGGAGAGGTTCGCCCCGCGTTCGGTGAGCAGGCGGTCCAACCCGTGCGGGTGCGCGGCGAGCACGTCCTCGGCTGCGGCGGCCCGTACGGCGGCCCGCAGGACCTCGTCGTCGACGGGCGCGCCGGCGCTCAGATTGGCGCGTAGCGTCCCCTCGAACAGCGCCACGTCGTGCTGCTCCACGAGGACGAGGGCGCGCGCGGCGTCGGTGTGCAGTTCGTCGGCGGGCACACCGTCGACACGGAGCGTCCCCCGGTGCTCCGCGCGGGGCACCCGGCCGGCCAGCAGCGCCACAAGGGCCTCGGCCTCGGCCGGGTCGTAGGCGAGCACACCCAGGATCTCACCGGCGCCCACGCGCAGGTCGACGTCGTCGAGGCCGGCGTACGAGACCCGGTCGAGGACGAGCCGGGTGGGGCTCGGGTCGGGCGGCCCGGCGTCGCCCGGCTGGACGACCGGCGCGGCGCCGAGGAGGCGGGCCACCCGTCCGGCGGAGGCTCGGGCCATGGCGAACAGCTGGACGCAGTATCCGAGCGTCTGCACCGGCTCGGCGATGAACTGGGCCAGCCCGACCACGGCGACGAGTTCACCGATGGTGAGCCGCCCCTGCAGCGCGAGCCAGCCGGCGACTCCGGCGACCGTCGCGAGGAAGAGACCGTTGACAGTGGTGGTGAGCCCGAGGTGCAGACCTTTGGTGGTGGCGGCGCGCAGGGTGACGTCGAGCGCGTGCCGGCTGGCGCCCGCGTACCGGCGGGCGGCGTGGTCCTGCGCCCCGATGCCGCGTAGCACACGGAGGCCGGTGACGAGGTCGACAGCGAGGGCGGTGGTGGCGGCGAGGGCCTCCTGCTGCGACGTGCTGCGCCTGGTGAGCAGCGGCGCCATCCGCTGAAGGGCGACGACAAGCAGGGGTACGCCGATGAGCACCCCGAGGCCGAGGGGTACGTCGACGACGAGCAACGCGACGGCCGCGACCACGATGGCGGTGAGGGCCGCGGCGGTGAGCCCGGCGACCCGTACGACGAGCGCGGACAGCTCGGCGTCGGAGGCGGTCACCGAGAGCAGCTCGCCGTCGCGCATGCCCGACCGGCGTCCACGCGGGTCGAGGGCGCTACGGACGATCTCGACCCGGGTGGCGTGCGCCTCGTGTTCGACGGCGGCGAACGCCAGTCGCGCGCCGGCCCGGTAGGCGAAGGCGAGCACTGTGAACAGGGCAGCCAGGCCGGCAAGCGAGAGCACCAGGGCGCCGACGTCTCCGGTGGCCACCGCACGGTCGATGACCACGCCGATGACGACCGGGACGAGGGCTTCGGTGGCCTGGTGGGTGCAGAGCAGCGCGATGCCCCCGGCCACCCGGGCGCGCTGTCGACGCAGCGCGCGACGGAGCACCACGGCGCCGGTGGTCTCGACGACTGTCATGCGCGGATCGATGAGGGCACGCGGCTGACTCCATGACGAAGGGCAGGCTAACCTAACACGCCTCCGAGGCAGGGTCGGAGTCGCGGTCGCGCTGTCGACCCGGCGGCGCCGAGCCGGGCAGCCCGAGACCCTTGACGGCCGCCGCGACCAGGGCTTCGGGGGGCAACGAGACATCGAGTACGAGCACCGACTCGTCCGGTTCGGCCGGCTCCAAGGTGGCGAGCTGTGAATCGAGCAGGCTCGCTGGCATGTAATGCCCCTCGCGTCGGGCCAACCGCGCACGGATGACCTCCGCCGGCCCGTCCAGGTGCACGAAGTCCACCCGCAGCGGGCCCCGGCGGAGCACGTCCCGGTACGACCGCCTCAACGCCGAGCAGGCCAGCACCGTCGACCGGCCCTCCGCGCCACGCTCGGCGATCCACCCGGCGACGTCCCGCAGCCAGGGCCACCGGCTGGCGTCGTCGAGCGGCACGCCGGACCGCATCCGCGCCACGTTCTCCGGGGAGTGGAACTCGTCCGCCTCGGCGAACGCCAACCCGGTCACCGCGCTGATCCCCCGTGCCACGGTCGTCTTGCCGGCCCCGGAGACGCCCATCACCACGACGTGCCGGGTGGGCCGGGCGCCGCGCCGCTCACCAGTCATGGACCGTGCCGTCCTTGAGCCGGTTGAACGGCAGGTACGCCGGCTCGTACGGGAACCGGGCCGCCACCTCCTCGTCGAGTTCCACCCCGAGCCCCGGCTGGTCGCCCGGGTGCAGGTAGCCGTCGGTGAAGGTGAACGACTGCCGGAACACCTCGTTGGCCAGCGGGGTGTGCTTCATGTACTCCTGGATCCCGAAGTTGTGGATGGCCAGGTCCAGGTGCAGCGCCGCGGCCATGCCCACCGGGGAGATGTCGGTGGGGCCGTGGATGCCGGACTTGATCTGGTACTGGGCGGCGAAGTCGAGCAGCTTGCGCATGGCGGTGATGCCGCCGGTGTGGGTGACCGCCGACCGGACGTAGTCGATCAGCTGCTCCCGGATCAGAGTCTGGTAGTCCCAGACCGTGTTGAAGACCTCGCCGATGGCCAGCGGGGTGGTGGTGTGCTGGCGGACCAGCCGCAGTGCCTCCTGGTTTTCGGCCGGGGTGCAGTCCTCCAGCCAGAACAGGTCGTACGGTTCGAGGGCCTTGCCGAGCTTGGCGGCCTGGATCGGGGTCATCCGGTGGTGGCCGTCGTGCAGCAACGGCAACTCCGGGCCGAACTCGGCCCGCACCGCCTCGAAGACCGTGGGCAGGTGGCGCAGGTACGCGCGGGTGTCCCAGTCCTCCTCGGCGGGCAGCGGGGTGCGTTGCGCGGGCTCGTAGTCGTAGCGCTGGCCGGTGGCGCTGGGCTGCGCGGCCACCCCGTAGACGGCGTTGATCCCCGGCACCGAGGTCTGCACCCGGATCGACCGGAAGCCCTCGTCGAGGTGGCGGCGGATCGAGTCGAACAGCTCCGGGATGTCCCGCCCGGACGCGTGCCCGTACGCCATGATGCCGGTGCGGGACGCTCCACCCAGCAACTGGTAGAGCGGCATGCCGGCGGCCTTGGCCTTGATGTCCCAGAGCGCGACGTCGACGGCGGCGATGGCCGCCATGGTCACCGGCCCACGCCGCCAGTACGCCGAGCGGTAGAGGAACTGCCAGGTGTCCTCGATCCGGTGCGCGTCGCGCCCCATCAGCAGCGGGGCGACGTGGTCGCGCAGGTACGAGGCGACGGAGAGCTCCCGACCGTTGAGCGTGGCGTCGCCCAGGCCGGTGATGCCGTCATCGGTGGTGATCTTGAGGGTGACGAAGTTCCGGTCGGGGCTGGTCACGATCACGTCTGCTGCGACGATCTTCACGGGGGGTGCCTTTCGTTCGTGCCGGGCTGAGGGGTGTCTCACCACTCCGCGTAGGAGCCGTCGGGGTGCCGCCAGGTCGGGCTGCGCCAGGCGTGACCGCGCTTGTCGGCGGTCCGTACCGCGTGTTCGTCGACCTCGATGCCGAGACCTGGCGCGGTCAACCGCTCGACGTACCCGTCGACGAAGGTCAGCGGGGTCCGGTCGAGGCAGTAGTCGAGCACCTCGGCGCCCTGGTTGTAGTGGATGCCGATGCTCTGTTCCTGAATCAGGAAGTTGGGGGTGGCGAAGCCGACCTGGAGGCACGCGGCGAGGGCGATCGGCCCGAGCGGGCAGTGCGGGGCGAGTTGCACGTCGTACACCTCGGCCAGCGTGGCGATCTTGCGAACCTCGGTGATGCCGCCGGCGTGCGCGAGGTCCGGCTGGGCCACCGCGATGCCGGCCTGCAACACGGGCAGGAACTCCTGTCGGTTGTAGAGCCGCTCCCCCGTCGAGATGGGGGTGGTCGTGCAGCGGACGACCTCCCCGATCAGGTGCGAGTTCTCCGGCACCACCGGCTCTTCGAGGAAGAACGGCCGGTACGGCTCCAGCAGCGGGGCGACCCGCCGGACGTTGGCCACGGTGAACCGCCCGTGGAAGTCCACCGCCACGTCCCGGTCGTCGCCGAGGACCTCGCGGGCGACGGCCACCCGCTGCACCACCGCGTCGAGGTCGGCGACCGAGGCGAGCGCCCCCATCCGCCCGGACGCGTTCATCTTCACCGCGGTCAGGCCCGCCTCGATCCGGGCGCTGACCTGGTCGCGGATCTCGGCGGGCTCGTCACCGCCGATCCAGCCGTACACCCGGATCCGGTCCCGGACCGGCCCGCCGAGCAGTTGGTGCACGGGAGCGCCGTAGTGCTTGCCGGCGATGTCCCAGAGCGCCTGGTCCAGACCGGACACCGCGCTGGCCAGGATCGGGCCGCCCCGGTAGAAGGACCCCTTGGTCAGCACCTGCCAGTGGTCCTCGATGCGCAGCGCGTCCCGGCCCACGAGCACCTCGCTGAGCTGGTGGACGGCCGTGCGTACCGTCTCGGACTGGCCCTCGCAGGTCGCCTCGCCCCAGCCGACGATGCCGGAGTCCGTCTCGATCCGGACGAAGAGCCAGCGGGGTGCGACCAGGAAGGTCTCCACTGTTGCGATCGTCGTCATGACCCGGTCAGCCCTTCGTGGCACCGGCGGTGAGGCCGGAGACGACGTACTTCTGCACGAACAGGGCGATCAGCATGATCGGCAGGGTGACCACGGTGGCCGCCGCCATCAGGCCACCCCAGTCGATGCTGGCGTAGCCGACGAAGTCGAAGATCGCGACGGGGAGCGTCTTCGTGTCGGCGCCGGAGAGCACCAGGGCGAACATGAAGTTGTTCCAGGAGAAGATGAAGGAGAGGATGCCGGCGGTCGCGACGCCGGGCACCGACAACGGGAGGGTGATCCGCCGGAACGCGCCGATGTGGGTCAACCCGTCGACGAGCGCGGCCTCTTCCAACTCGGCCGGCAGGCCGTCGAAGTAGCCCATCATGATGTAGACGATCAGCGGCAGCGACACGAACATGTGACTCAGGATCAGCACGGTGAAGCCGCCGACCATCTTCAGGTTCGAGAAGACGTAGTACCAGGGCACCAGGAGCGAGACGCCGGGGATCACCCGGGCCATCAGCACGACGAGCGCGGACTTCTGCATGGCGAAACGGCTCATCGAGTACGCGGCGGGCACCCCGAGCAGCAGCGAGAGCGTGGTGGCCGCGAACGCCACCCAGAGGCTGTTGCCGATGAAGTCGAGATAGTTCGCCTGCTGGAGCACGGTCTCGTAGTTCTTCAGACTTGGTGAGAAGACGAACGCCTTCGCCGTGTCGTAGATGTCCACGTTGGTCTTGAAGGACGCGGCGATCATCCAGAGCAGCGGCGCCATCAGCGCGAACACCACGACCACGAGAGCCGACGTGCGGAACACCCGGTACGGCTTGCTCGGCTTCATCGGCCCAGCCCCTTCTTGCGATAGGTGAGGGCCCACATCACCCCGATGATGATCAGGAAGAAGATGATCAGGACGGTCGACGAGACGCCGTAGTCGTTGTAGTCGAAGCTGAGCCCGTAGGCGTACACGTTGAGGGTCTCGACCTCGTGGAAGGACCCGCCGCCGCGCCCCTTGGTGGCGTAGAGGATGTCGAACGTCTTGAGCGCGTCGATGCCGCGCAGCAGGATGGCGACGATCACCGTGGGCATCAGCAGCGGGAGTGTGACGTGCCGGAACCGCTGCCAACTGCTGGCGCCGTCGATCCGGGCCGCCTCCTGGGGCTCGTCGGAGAGCGAGGTGAGCCCGGCGAGCAGGATCAGCACGACCATCGGGGTCCACTGCCAGATGTCGATGAACATCGTCGTCGGCAGCGCTGAGTGCTGCCCGGCCAGCCAGGGCTGGGGGCCGATCCCGACCCAGCCGAGCAGGTGGTTCGCCATGCCGATGTTGGGGTCGAAGATCAGGCGCCACATCATGCCGACCGCCACCGGAGTGGCCACCAGCGGCAGGAGGATCGCGACCCGCACCCACTTCTCACCGCGGAAGGGTCGCCACAGCAGCAGGGCAATCGCCATGCCGAGGACGACCTCGAAGAGCAACACGACGCCGGTGAACAGGACGGTACGCCAGACCGCCGGCCAGAACCGGTTGGTGTCGGTGAGCACGTCGACGTAGTTCTGGACGCCGATGAACTCGAAGTCGGCGCGTACCGAACCCTCGGCGTCGGTCAGGCTCAGGTACCCGGTCCACGCCACCGGAAAGATGATCAGCAGGGCGACGAACGCCATGGCGGGCGCCGCGAAGAGCCACTTGCGGTGTTCGTTGGCCCACCGTGACCAGGCGGAGTCTTCCGGCGGCGCCGCAGCGGCCTCGGGCGTGTCGGTGCGGGGGGTGATGACGGCTGACATGAGGGGTCTCCGGGTTCGCAGGTCAGGTCCCGGCGGGGCGGCGGAGCCCGTCGGCTCCGCCGCCCGGCGGTCGGGCTACTTCGCCTCGTCGTCGAGGAACTTCTGGAACGCCGCGTTCGCCGTGTCCGCCGAGGCGGCGGCGTCCTTGCCGGTGATCGCGTCGACGATCGGCTGACCGACGAGCTCCCGCGCCTGGGCCACCTTGACCACCAGCGGACGGTCGTGGCCGACGCCGTTCGCGGTGCTGACGGTGTTGGCCTCGGCGAGGTCCTTCGGCAGGCTCGCGGCGCTCGCCGGGTTCGCCCAGACCGAGGCGCGGGCACCGGGTACGCCGGCGGTCTGCTGCGCCAGCGCCTGCTCCTTGCCGGCGGCCCACTGGATGAACGTCCAGGCGTTGTCCTTGTTCTCCGAGCTGTCGTTCACGCCGAGCGCCCAGGAGGGGATGTTGTACGGCTTCGACCCGGCCGGGCCGGCCGGGAAGGGGGCGAAGCCGACGGAGTCGACCACCTTGGACTTGGCGGGGTCGGTGGCGTTCTTGTAGAGCGAGTTGGCCTCGGTGTAGAAGGCCGCCTTGCCCTGCGTGAAGATCGCCATCGCCTCCGACCAGCTCATGTCGGTGCTGATGTTCTCCGGGCCGTGGTCGCGCAGCAGCCCGCCGTAGTAGGCGTACGCCTGCTTGGCCTGTTCGGTGTTGACGGTGGCCTTGCCGCTCGAGTCCACGAAGTCGCCGCCGAAGCTGAAGAGGAAGCTGGAGAACTGCGTCACGGCGGCGGCCTTGCCGGTACGGGCGACGAAGCCGGCGACGCCGGGGTTGTCGGCCTCGATCTTCGCGGCCTGCGCCTTGAGCTCGTCGAGGGTCTTGGGGGGTGCGGCGAAGCCGGACTTCGTCAGCAGGTCCTTGCGGTAGTAGAGGACCTCCTGCTCGGTGATGATCGGCAGCCCGACCACCTTGTCCTCATAGGTCGTCGCCTGCATCGGCCCGGCCTGGAAGTCGCCGACCTCGAAGGCGCTGTCGGACCTGGTCCTCTCGCTCAGGTCGGCGAGGTACTTGTTCTTGCCGAACAGCTTCCCCTCCTGCAGGGGCCGGTACATCATCACGTCGAGGTCGTCGGACCCGGCGTTCAGCTTGACGTTGTACTGGTCGGAGAGCTGGTCCTCGCCGAGCTGGGTGACCTCGACCTTGAGGCCGGACTGCTTCTCGAACTCCGGCAGGACCTTCTTGATGTTCTCGGTCCACACGTGGTTGACAAGTGTCACGCGAACGGTCTTGGAGTCTTCGCCGCCGCCGTCACCGCCGCACGCGGCCACGCTCATGGCGGCGACCACGGCCAGAGAAGTGCCGATTATCGATCGACGTCGCACGCTTGTCTCTCCTTCTGTCGTGGTCGCCGCCCCGGTGGGAGCCGCTACCTCGGCGTTACATCCGCTTAACATCGGGATGTTAGGCCCAAAAAGCTGATTACCTCAAGAGGTAGATGCGAATGATATGATCTTTGGGTGGAACCGTCCTCACCAGAGGTTGCCGCCGCGCCGGCCCTCCCCGCCGAGACCGGGCTGCACGCGCGCGTCCTCGAACACCTCGGCACCGCCATCTGCGGCGGCGAGCTGGCACCCGGGTCGGTCCTCAACATCGACGAGCTTGTCGACAGGTACGCCGTGTCCCGCTCGGTCGTCCGCGAGGTGCTACGGGTGCTGTCCTCGATCGGTTTCATCGAGGCGCGCCGACGGGTCGGGGTGATGATCCTGCCGGCCAGCGCGTGGAACGTCTTCGACCCGCAGGTGATCCGCTGGCGTCTCGCCTCGGCGGGCCGGATGGCCCAGCTCCGCTCGATCACCGAGCTGCGCACCGCCGTCGAGCCGCACGCCGCCTTCCTGGCCGCCAGCCGGATCGGCCGTGACGAGGCGAGCGACCTCGTCGGGCTGGCAGCGAAGATGTGGGCGGCCGGCGAGGCGGGCGACGAGGAGCGCTTCCTGCACCTGGACATCGAGTTCCACAGGCGCGTCCTGCTCGCCTCCGGCAACGAGATGTTCCTCCGGCTGCAGGAACTGGTGGCGGAGGTGCTCACCGGCCGGCACAAGCACCACCTCATGCCGCACCACCCGCACCAGCAGGCCCTCCAGATGCACGCCGACGTGGCCCAGGCGATCCAGCGGCGCGACGGCGACCGCGCTCGCCAGGCGATGGTGCACCTGATGGAGCAGGCGTTCGACGAGATGAAGTCACTGTGGGAGCAGACCGTCGCCCCCGACCCCCGCAACAGCGCTTGATCGACTCGGTTTCCAGGAAGTCGGGCTATCAACGAGCCCTCGAGGCCCCGACTTCCTGAAAGTCGCGGCAGGCTGCCACCGCCAACGGGTGACATAGGGGATCGACAACACGGTGACCAAGGAGGCCGCGGTGGAGATGGTCGAGCAGCTTGTTTCCCGGACGGATGCCGCCTACCAACGGTGGTTGGCGTCGGTCACCGACGACGTCGTCGCCGATTGGGTGGGCATGTTCAGCCGGGAGTCCCTGTTGGAGCGCCACACGACCTACGGGATCGGTGAGTGGCTCCCGGGCTACCTCATGATCGGTCAGGAGGGCGATCGGGGCTTCTTCCTCAGGTGCGACGGTGGCGGGGGCTCCGTGTTCCAGGCCGACCTGGGCGGTCTCGGCGAAGCCGATCTCGTCGTTGTCGCCCCCGCGTTCGAGGTGTGGCGGAGGTCCGGTTTCGCCCTGCCCCCCGAACCGGAGCCGGACCTGCCGATGACGGCCGACCTCTATGTCGACGGGGTTCCTGTCGATGCCGTTCACCTGCTGGCGCGGGCGAGGAAGCTGCTGGGTGTGGACTGGCGGTTCGTGGACCTCAGGGGCCTGCTCGCCGTCCAACCGTTCCTGGCGGTGAGGTCGGCTCGCCTCTACGTGCTGCGCCGCGACCTGGAACACGCCCCCGAGTTGCGGCCGTACCTGCTCTACGCCACCGGCCACGGCCTGGAAGCGATATGGCCGACCGACAGCCCGGAAAGCCGCAGGTGACGTGCCCTTCGGCGGCGCGCCCACCGTTCCGTCGATGATCGACTCGGTCTTCATGAAGTCGGGGCATCCCTTGCCCGAGGATGCCCCGACCTCCTTGAACCCGAGTCGATCAAGCGGCGAGGCTCAGCGCACTAGGCCGACGCCGGTGAACGACCTGTCGTACTCGGTGAACGACTGATTGGTGTACGGCGCGTAGATCCAGGTCCGCAACGAGTTCGCTGCGGTGTTCACCTCGACCAGGCGTACCGGATTGGTGGTGTTGGAGTGGAACGTCTGGAGGAACGAGTAGATCTTGTTGCCGTTGACCCCGGTGTCGACCCGGTTGGCGGCGATGCCCGTGTGACCGGAGAAGACGAACCGGATGTTGGCGTACTGCTTGACCAGGTTGTCGAAGAGGTACTGCGGGCTGGTCGCACCGTAGGACGCGCTCTGCTCGATGGCGCCGTTCCCGTCGATGTAGTCGTGGGTGACGACGATGACGTTGTGCCGGGGGTTGGCGGCGACGACGTTCCTGGCCCAGTTCACCGCCCCGACCCGGGGCCAGAGTTCGAGTGTCAGCACCAGCCACTGCACGCCGCCGGCCTCGAAGGTCGAGTACGAGTTGTCGACCTTGCCGGCCTCGAACTGCCCCTTGACCGCCCGGTACTGACCGGCCGTGAAGTACTGGTTGAAGACTGTGGTGTCGCGGACGAGTTCCCGGGTGCGGGAAGGGTCGCGGGCCGAGCCGCCAACGCCGGTGGCCTGGGTGTCGTGGTTGCCGATGGCCAGCGAGTACGGGATGGCGGCATTCTCGATCGGCCGCATCGCGTCGCGGGCGATGACGTACTGCGAGTGGTCCGGGGTGTCCCAGTTGACCACGTCACCCGAGGAGGTCACGAAGCGCAGGTCCAGCGCGGACCGGTTCTGCACCAACCAGTTCGTGCGGTTGAGGAACCGGGTATCGGCGCTGTTGAGCACCTCCTGCTGGGTATCCGGCAGGACGGCGAAGCTGAACGTCGCGTCGGTGGCGCCCGGAGTCTCCATCCGCGCGTACGCGACGTGGACGTTGCGGTCGCAGGAGTCGGCCCGGAAGTCGTTGATGAACTGGATCTTCACGGTGTGCTGCCCGCCACCGACCGCCGTACCGACCGGATAGGTGCCGTAGCTGGTCGAACTGACGATCGTCGTCTGGCCGACGCTGACACCGTCGACCGTCACCCGCACGGTCGGCCAGCCCTCGCAGTTGTCACCGATGGCGCCGATCAGCACTCGCCCGGAACCACTGATGCTGGTGCTCGCGTAGCTGGAATTGCCCCAGAGCGAGGCGTGGGTGCCGGAGGCGGGCACCGGGGTGCCGGTCGCCGTACGGATCGCGCCGTCCACGACTGTGAACGGGGAGGGTTCGGCGGCGCTCGCCGTGCTGCCGGCGAACACTCCCCCCGCGATGACGACCACGATCGCCACTGCCATCGCGACGATCGTGGACCTTGATCTCCTGATTCGCACCGCTGATCCTCCCTTTACGACGTACGCCCAGAAGCTGGGCATTCGCAGCCTAGGAGGAATGGGGACGACACATGTGAATACTTCACGACCATCCCGCGTACCCGAGTTGTACTCTCCGAACAGCTCAAGCCGACCATGCCGACGAGAAGCCACCCCACCGTCGCCCGAGCACGGTGATCAGGTGATGAGAAGTAGGTCAGGGAGGGGTCCTGGAAGCTGTTTTTCATCACCTGATCATGGTTGGCGCGACTGAGGGGCGACCGTCGTCGCGCTACCGGGCGCTGTTGCCGCCCGGTCGATCCGCACCGGCGGCGGAGGGCCGGTGCGCGATGCGGGGCGCCCGCACGGCGGAGGCGTTGACCGACCCCGGGCGGTAGTCCCGCGCCGCGCTGGCCACCATCTCGTCGACATCGCGGACGAGCGCCTGCCGGATGTGCGGCGGAACGACCTCGGACGTCGCCATCGCCAGTCGGACCTGCACCGCGCGGTCGTCGACCAGGCGGGCCAGATCCGCCTCGCTCAGCTCGACGGCCCGCACCAGCGCGGCGCGGACGTCGACCACCGGGTCCGCCGCGAGCGCGCTGCGCTGCTCGGCGGTGGTCCGCGGGTTGCGGGCAAGCCCCTTGCGTACGCGTGCGGTGCGATCGGCAAGCAGGGCGGTGATCACGTCGGGGTCGTGGGTGTGGGTGGCGAGCCGTTCCCGTACCTCGGGTGACACGTCGTCGATCAGCCTGGCGGCCAGCTCCGGCTCCAGCTCATGACTCTCCGCGAGGAGACCGCGGAGCTCCTTGTCCGAGGTCTCCGACATGACCCGGCGGATCGACTCGTCGCAGGCGGGGTTGCCGGCCACCGCCCAGCGGACCCACCGGTCGGCGTCCTTGACCAGCCGCATCAGGTTGCCGACGGAGGTCGAGGGGTTCCTGGCGACGGCCTCCCGGACCTGACGATCGTGGTCCCTGGTGAGCGGGCGCAGGGCCTGCGCGGGTGCGTCCACCCGGGTGGCCACCGCCTTGCGGACCACCGGCGACGGGTCGGAGGCCAGGTCGATGAGGGTCATCTGTGGCGTTGTGGGGTCTTGTGCGAGGTCCAGCCGCGCGTCGGCGCCACCACCGATCGGACGGTGGTCGGTGGTGCTGGACCGGCTGTGTCGGTCGGCCGCGACGACGTCCCGCTGTTTCCCCATCGCGCAATCATGTCACGCACCCGATCTGGCGTTCGGCGGCCGCGGCCGCGATCAGAGCTGGGCAGGCAGTCGCAGGCCGGACATCCCGCCGTCGACGGCCAGGGATGTGCCGGTCACCGACCTGGTCGCGGGCGAGGCCAGGTAGACGACGGCGGCGGCCACCTCGTCGGCGGTCACCAGTCGGCCGGTCGGCTGGCGGGCGGCCAACTGGCGCTTCTCCGCCGTGGGATCGGCCGCGCCGGCGAGCAGGCGGGCCACCCATGGCGTGTCGACCGTGCCGGGGGCGACACAGTTGACCCGGACGCCCGCCGTCACCAGGTCGGCGGCCATGGCGAGGGTGAGGGCGTGCACGGCCCCCTTCGACGCCGAGTACAGGGCGCGTTTGGGCAGACCTGTGGTCGCCGCGATCGAGGAGATGTTGACGATGGCGGCGGACGACGACCGGCGCAGGTACGGAAGGGCGACGGCGGTGGTCCGGGCCACGCCGGAGACGTTGACGTCGAGCACTCTGCTCCACTGCTCGTCGTCGTTCTCCTCGACGGTGCCCACCGCCGAGATGGCGGCGTTGTTCACCAGGATGTCGATGCCACCGAACGCTTCGGCGACCGAGGCGAGGGCCGCGGTGACGGATGACCTGTCGGCCACGTCCGCCCCGACCGCGTGCACCCGGGGGTCCGCGGGCAGGCCGGAGACGTCCAGGTCCAGCACGCCCACCCGGGCACCGACGGCCAGGAACGCCTGCACGCAGGCGTTCCCGATCCCCGAGCCACCCCCGGTCACCACCGCCACGAGGCCGTCACATTGCATGGTTTCTTTCCCTTTCGAGTAGTCGGCGCGCCGCCGTCGGCAGGGCCGCGGATTCGAGCGCGTCGCGGTCAGAGCCAGGCCGGCCCGTCGGGGTACGCGTACGTGGCGAGGCTCTCCGGACGCATCGCGGCGGAGAACCCCGGGGCGCTGGGCGCCACGTAGTGCCCGTCCTTGATCACCACCGGGTCGAGGAAGTGCTCGTGCAGGTGGTCGACGTACTCGACGACCCGGTTGCGCATCGAGCCGGACACCGCAACGAAGTCGAACATCGACAGGTGCTGTACCAGTTCGCAGAGCCCGACTCCCCCGGCGTGCGGGCAGACCGGCACCCCGTACCTCATGGCCAGCAGGAGGATGGCGACGTTCTCGTTCACGCCGCCGACCCGGCACGCGTCGATCTGCACGACGTCGACGGCGTCGGCCTGCAGCAGTTGCTTGAACACGACCCGGTTCGCCACGTGCTCGCCGGTGGCGACCCGGATCGGCCCACCGTCGGGTGCGCTGGTGGCGAGGGCGGACCTGATCGCGGCGTGGGCGAGCACGTCGTCTGGGCTGGTCGGCTCCTCGATCCACCACGGGTCGTACGGGGCCAACTCGCGCATCCGGTCGACCGCCTCGGGGACGTCCCAGCGCTGGTTGGCGTCGAGCGCGATCCGGATCCCCGGGCCGACCGCCTCCCGCGCGATCTTCAGGCGGCGCACGTCGTCGGCGGCGTCCGCGCCCACCTTCAACTTGATCTGGGTGAACCCGTCGGCCACGGCCTGCCGGGCCAGCCGGACCACCTTGTCGTCGGAGTAGCCGAGCCAGCCGGGTGACGTCGTGTACGCGGGGTAGCCGCGCTCGGTCAGCCGGGCGATCCGCTCGGCCCGGCCCGGCTCGGCGGCGCGCAGGATCTCCAGCGCCTCGTCCGGGGTGAGGGCGTCGGTGAGGTAGCGCCAGTCGACCAGATCGACGATCTGCTCGGGGCTGAGGTCGGCCAGGTAACGCCAGACCGGCTTTCCCGCTCGCTTGGCGACCAGATCCCACATCGCGTTGACGACCGCCGCGGTGGCCAGGTGCATCACGCCCTTCTCCGGGCCGAGCCAGCGCAGCTGCGAGTCCTGGGTGAGCGAGCGGGCGAACGCACCGAGGTCCACGGCGTCCGGGTCGAGGCCGACGACGTACGGCACCAGCGCGTCGATGGCCGCCCGGCAGACGTCGTTGCCCCGCCCGATGGTGAAGGTGAAACCGTGCCCGTCCGGGCCGTCGTCGGTGCTCAGTACCAGATAGGCCGCCGAGTAGTCCGGGTCGGGGTTCATCGCGTCGGAGCCGTCCAGGTCCCGCGAGGTCGGGAAGCGGACGTCGTACGTGTCGACCGAGGTGATCACCGCCATCAGGCGTCCCGCAGCGTGTTGCGCTGTCGGCCGAGGCCGTCGATCTCGACCTCCATCACGTCGCCGCCGGTCAGGTACGGGAACCGGCCGGAGAGCGCCACTCCCTGCGGGGTGCCGGTGTTGATGACGTCGCCCGGGTCCAGGACTGTGTACTGGGACAGGTGCCAGACGAGGTACGCCACGTCGAAGATCATGTCCTTGGTGCTGGAGTCCTGGCGGGGCTCGCCGTTGACCCAGGAGCGCAGCCGCAGCGCCTGCGGGTCGCCGACCTCGTCGGCGGTGACCAGCCACGGGCCGAGCGGTTGGAACGTCTCGCAGGACTTGCCCTTGGACCACTGCCCGCCGGAGACGGCGAGTTGGAAGTCCCGCTCGGAGACGTCGTTGGACAGCACGTACCCGGCGGTGTGCCCGAGGGCGTCGGCAGGTGAGGCGAGGTAGCGGGCCGTTGAGCCGATCACCACCGCCAGCTCCACCTCCCAGTCGGTCTTCGTCGAGCCGCGCGGGATCAGCACCTCGTCGTACGGGCCGACGACGGTGTTCGGGGCCTTGTAGAAGATGATCGGGTCGGTCGGTGGGTTGGCACCCGACTCGGCGGCGTGCGCGGCGTAGTTCTGCCCCACGCAGAGCACCACCCCGGGGCGGGCGATCGGTGCGCCGACCCGCTGCCCGGTGACGTCGATCTCGGGCAGGTCGGTGGCCTCGCGGACCCGCCGCACGCCGTCGCCGGCGAGGAAGTCGCCGTCGATGTCCGCGGTGACCGACGAGAGGTCGAAGTGCCTCCCGTCGACGTACAGCACGGGACGCTCCTGCCCCACGGGCCCGACGCGCATGAATCTCACGAACCAACCTCCAGTGCATAGGTACGAATTGCGCCACTCGGCGTGGCCGGCGGCGGCGATCCTCGGCTTGCCCAGGTGGTCGAGGACGAACGTGGTGCCCGACGTGGCCCGCGCCGCCTCGGCACAGCTGACCAGTTGTCCGACGTGGACGACCAGGTCGACGGTGAGGCCGGCGGCCCGATCGCCGCGAGGGCGGCGCGTACGTCGGGGCGGGCCAGGTGCCCGGGGTCGACGACGCTCTGCACCTGGTCGCGCAGTCCGACCAGTGTCGACGCGCCGGGCAGCTCGCGGTAGCCCCACAGGTGGGGGTGCGCGTCGACGATCACGGCGTCGGCACCTCACCGGGCAGCAGCCCCTCGGCCTTGAGATCGGCCCACAACGCGCCGGGCACGTCCCACTCGAACATCGCCACGTTGTCGGCGATCTGCTCCGGGTCCCGGGCACCGACAAGCACGCTGGCCACTGCCGGGTGGCCGAGCGGAAACTGGATCGCCGCCACGTCGGTGCGTCCCAGGGTCACCCGTTCGGCGGCCTTCACGCGACGACCCCCTGCCCGTCATGGATGAACCGGATCACCGACTGGCTCATCCGGTCATAGTCGTGGTCGTTGTCCAGTTCACCAACAACTGCGAACTCCCGCATCACCGCGATCCGGTCGGCGAGGGTGACCATCTCCGGCAGGTCCGACGAGATCAGCAGAATGGCCATGCCCCGGGCGGCCAGACCGGCGATCAGCTCGTGGAAGGCCGCCTTGGTGCGCACGTCGATGCCGACGGTGGGCTCGTCGACGATGAGCACGTCGCACTCGGCGGCCAGCCACTTGGCCAGGCTGACCTTCTGCTGGTTGCCGCCGGAGAGCTGACCGGCGTGCTGGTCGGGCGAGGCGAGTCGGATGCCCAGCCGGTCGGCGTACTCGTCGACGAGCAGCCGCTCGGAGCGGTCGCGGACCAGCCCCAGCCGGGCCAGCCGACGCCACACCGTCACCGCGGTGTTGCGGGCCACGGTCTGGTCGAGGAAGAGGCCCTCCTCCTTGCGGTTCTCGGTGACGTACCCGATCCGGTGCCGGTGCAGGGCGTCGCCCACGTCCCGGATCCGGGCCGGACGCCCGTGCACCCGCACCTCACCGGCGGTGATCCGGTCGAGGCCGAGCAGCGCCTTGGCCAGCTCGCTGCGGCCCGCGCCGACCAGACCGTAGAGGCCGACGATCTCACCGGGTCGGACGGTGAGGCTGACGTCGTGGTGGCCGGCGGTGGTGGCGACGTGGTCGAGGGCCAGCGCCGGTTCGACGTCCGCCGCGACGGTCCGGTCGGCGAGGTGCACCTGTTGGTACGCCCGGCCGACCATCAGGTCGACGATCGCCTCGCGGCTGTGGTCGGCGAGGGGCTCCGCCTCGGCGACGCTGCGCCCGTCGCGCAGCACGGTCACCGTGTCGGCGACCGCGAAGACCTCCTCCAGCTTGTGGCTGACCAGCACGGTGGCGTGACCTCGCTCGGACAGTCGTCGCACGATGCCGTAGAGCCGGTCGGCCTCGTCGTTCGTCAGCGACGCTGTCGGTTCGTCGAGCAGCAGCACTGTCGAGTCGGCCGACAACGCCTTGGCGATCTCCACCAGTTGCAGCTGGGCCACCGACAGGCGCGACACCG
Source organism: Micromonospora sp. NPDC003944 (assembly GCF_053605225.1). Taxonomy (NCBI): domain Bacteria; kingdom Bacillati; phylum Actinomycetota; class Actinomycetes; order Micromonosporales; family Micromonosporaceae; genus Micromonospora; species Micromonospora sp. NPDC003944. Next base: position 78,905 of record NZ_JBSGIV010000016.1, on the reverse strand, counting down.
GCAGGTCCGGGTCCAGGTCGAGGTCGAGCAGGTCGAGGCAACGGCGGGCCTCGGTACGTAATGCCGCCCGGTCCAGCAGGCCGGCGCGGCGGGGCAGGTGTTGCAGACAGATGTTCTCGGCGACGCTGAACGCCGGGATCAGGTTCCGTTCCTGGTGCACCACACCGATGCCGGCCCGCTGGGCGTCCTGCGGGTTGCCGAGCTGCACCGCCCGGGGCTGTCCGTCCGGCCCGGCCAGCCGCAGCTGCCCGCCGTCCGGCCGGTACACCCCGGTCAGGACCTTGATCAGCGTGCTCTTGCCGGCGCCGTTCTCACCGAGCAGCGCGTGCACGCTGCCGGCGGTCAGAGTCAGCGTCGCCTCGTCCAGGGCGCGTACCCCGGGGAACGTCTTGACCAGTTTCTCCGCGGACAGCACGACGCTCATCGCCTACCTCCGGAGAGCTTGTCGCGGAACTGGCCGAGCAGCACCGCGCCGAGGACGACAGCGCCGATGATGAGGTCCACCCACCGGCGGTTGATGTCGAACTGCGACTGGCTCACGTCGACCAGTCGGACCAGGAAGGCCGCGAGCACCGTGCCGGTCACGCTGATCATCCCGCCGGCCAGGGCCACCCCGCCGATGATCGGCGCGGCGAAGCTGGGCAGGAGCAGGTCGTCGCCGATCGAGGCGTTCACCGAGCCGAACGCGGCCACCACGATCACCGCGGCGAAGCCGGCCAGCAGCCCGGACAGGGTGTGTGCCAGCACCAGCGCCCGGTCGTTGGAGATGCCCGACAGCCGGGCGGCGAACGGGTTGCCGCCGGAGGCGAGCAGGTGCCGTCCGGGCACGGTGCGCCGGAAGAAGAGGGCGACCGCGACGGCGATCGCGACCGCCAGCAGGAACACCACGGGTACGCCGGCCAGGGACGCCTGCCCGAACTCGCGCAGCCCGGGTGAGTAGCCCTGGTAGGTGCCGGTGCCGTTCACCCCGTACCGCAGCCCTTCGAGGATCGTCATGGTGGCGAGGGTGACGATGAACCCGTTGATCCGCGTGAAGATCACCAACAGGCCGTTGACCAGCCCGACGGCGGCGCCCAGGGCCAGCGCGGCGAGCACCGCGACCGGGGCGGGCAGCCCGGCGTCGATCATCAGCCAGCCCGAGGCAACCGCGCAGAACCCGGTGAGCACACCCACCGAGAGGTTCATCTGACCGACGGCGAGCACCACCATCTGGGCCAGGCCGATGACGATCGGCAGGGCGAGGAAGCGCAGGAAGGCGTCGAGGGTGCCGGCGGTGAGCAGGTTGAAGTCGGTGGCGACCGCGAGCGCCGCGAACCCGAGCGTCGCGATCACCGCGAGGGTGAACTCGTTGGTCCGGATCACGCTCCTCATGATGGTGACACCGCCCTTCGCTCGGCGAGCACGGCACGCAGCCGGTCCAGTGACAGCGCCGCGAGCAGCACGAGTCCGATATAGAGCTTCAGCTCCTCCAGGGAGAACTGGAGCAGGTTGAGGCCCTTGTAGATGACCTGGGTGAGCGTCGCGCCGAGCGCGGTGCCGAGGACGCTCACCGCACCGCCGGCCAGCAGCGTCCCCCCGAGCACCGGGGCCAGGAACGACGGCAGCAGGAACGACTCGCCGATGCTTGCCGAGAAGGCGCCGTTGTTCGCGGCGAGGAGAAAGCCGGCCAGCGCGGCGAGCAGCCCGCTCAACGCGTGCGCGGCGACGACCCGACGGTGCGTGGGGATGCCGGACAGCTCGGCGGCGACCGTGTTGGAGCCGGTCATCAGGATCTCCCGACCCAGCCGGGCGTGCCGGAACAGCAGCCCGACGCCGAGCGCCGCGGCCACCGCGATCGGCACGACGAGCGGGATGCGGGGCCCGCAGACGTCACCCATGCAGTAGTCGGCGAAGGTGTCGAAGCGCAGGGCGGACAGCCCAGTCGGTCGTACCGCGAACGACACCCCGCCGGTGGCCCAGGTGTAGAGGATCGTGACCAGGCCCAGCAGCCCGAAGTCGAGGGCGAGGGTGACGACGAAGGAGTTCACGCCGGTCTTGGCGATGAGCAGACCGGCGAGCGCGCCGATGCCGGCCCCGACGGCGAGGCCCACGAGCAGCCCGACCAGCAGCGGTACGCCGAGCCGGTCGTAGGCCAGGCCCATCGCGAAGGTGGACAGTGCGGCCATCCGGCCCACGGCCATGTTCATGTGCCCGAGTGAGAGCACGGCGAGCTGGGCGAGGCCGACCACGACGTACACGCTGATGTCGGCCTGCAGCGGTGCCAGGGTGAGGCGGGGGTCGAGGAACGCGGGGGTGAGCGACGAGAAGAGGACGACCAGCACGGTGATGACGATGAGCAGGCCGAGCCGGGGGTTCGCCCAGACCGGCAGGGCCCTGGCCGGCGGTCTGGGCTCCGCGGCCGGAGGCACCGAAGGCGCCTCCGGCGCTGTTTCCGTCTTCACGCCACCCTCCTGTCCTCGATCGCGTCGCGGTCCCAGTCGATGCCGAGGCCCGGCTCGTCGGGGGCGAGCGCGTGGCCGTCGACGATCGCGACCTCGGTCCGGGTGATCGCGCGCAGTTGCGGAATGTGCTCGACGTAGCGGCTGTTCGGCACGGCCGCGCAGAGGCTGACGTGCAGTTCCATCAGGAAGTGCGGGCAGACCACCACGTTGCAGGCCTCGGCCAGGTGCGCCACCTTGAGCCACGGGGTGATGCCGCCGACGCGCGCGACGTCGACCTGGACGACGCCGGCCGCCTGGCGGCGGAGGTACTCGGCGAACTGGCCGATCGAGTACATCGACTCCCCCACCGCGACCGGGATGCTCGTCGCGCGGGCGAGGAGTTCGTGCCCGGCGACGTCGTCGGCCGGCAGCGGCTCCTCGAACCAGGCGAGCTGGTGCGGTTCGAGCAGCCGGGCCCGGCGGATCGCCTCGGCGGCGGTCAGCGACTGGTTGGCGTCGACCATCACGTCGACGTGGTCGCCGACTGCCGCGCGGACCGCGCCGATGCGAGCGGCGTCCTCGGCCGGGTTCGGCTTGCCGACCTTCAGTTTGACGCCGGGCCAGCCGGCCGCCTGGGACGCCTTCGCGCCGGCGACCAGCTCGTCCTCGGTGAGGTGCAGCCAGCCACCCTCGGTGTCGTAGAGCGGGATGCGGTCCTGAGCGCCCCCGGCGAGCACCCAGAGCGGCAGGCCGGCGGTGCGGGCGCGGAGGTCCCACAGCGCGGTGTCGATCGCGGCGAGCGCCAACGAGGTGATGGCCCCGACGGCTGTGGCGCGGGTGGCGGCGTGCAGGTCCCGCCAGATCGCCTCGACCCGGGCGGCGTCGCGGCCGACCAGGTGCGGCAGCAGGTAGTCGCGCAGCAGCGCGAGCACCGCCGTGCCGCCGGTCCCGATCGTGTACGCGTACCCGGTGCCGTGCCCGCCGTCGGCCGTGCGCACCTCGACGAAGAGCGTCTCCTGCTTGAGGAACGCCTGTACCGCGTCGGTGCGGACGGTCTCGACGGGAATGTCGACGAGGTACGCCTCGGCCTGGCTGATCGTCGACATCAGCTGCACTTGAGCAGGTCGCCGTCGAACGTCTTCCGCAGTGCCTCGGTGGTGGCGGTCCGGTCGGCCTCGTAGCCGTCCAGGTTGTCCTTGGTGACCACGAACGAGCCCGAGTCGATGGTCACGCCGGGTTCGGCCATGGTGCAGCCGCCGCTGAGCTTCATCAGGGCGTACGAGCCGACCTGGGCCTGACCGACCGGGTTCTGCAGGACGGTGGCGGCCACCGAGCCGCCGCGCAGCCCGTCGAGGACCGTCGGGTCGTCGTCGATGGCGATGACCTTGATCGGCAGCTTCGACTGGCGGACCCCCTCGGCGGAGGCGACCGCCGGGTTGTAGGCGGTGTTGACGATGGCCTGGATCTGCCGGCCCTTCGCGGCGAGGAGGTCGGCCACCGCCTTCTGCGCGCTCTGCAGATCCTTGTCGATGTCGGTGACGCTCTGGATCAGGGTCACCTTGCCGCCGGTCTCGGCGACAGCCTTCTCCACACCCGCGATCCGGCGCTGGGTGTTGGAGTCCACCTTGTTCCCGGTCAGGTGCACCAGGTTGCCCTGACCGCCCATCGCGTCGATGGCGGCCTTGGCACCCTTGTACGCGGCGACCTCCACGTCGGTGGAGAGGCAGAAGTCGGCCTTGTTGGCCCCGGCCGGGCAGGAGGCCAGGGAGCCGACGGGGAAGCCCTGGCGCTTGAGGTCCTCGAAGGTGGAGTTGATGTTGTCCGGCGAGACGCCGAAGACGCCGAAGGCGTTGTAGCCCTGGGCGGCCAGGGACTTGAGCACGTCGTTCTGCTTGGTCTGGTCCCAACCCGCGGTCTCGTTGAAGGTGACGTCGCCGAGCGCGAGCTCGGTCTTGGCCTTGGCCCCGGCGTCCTTCCAGGGCTGGAAGTACGGGTGCGAGCCGCCCGGCACGAGCGCGACCTTGACCTGCGCCGGTTCCCGACCACCGGCGTCGGCGTCGGTGGTGTCGCTCTTCTTCGTGCAGGCCACAGTGGTCGTGGCGAGGGCCACGACGGTCAGGCCGGAGCCGATTCGGGACAGCATTCTGCGCGACATGTTCGTCTCCTCGGGGGTGGTGGTGGCGAGACGCTGGCAGGGAACCTATTTCCTATAGGATGTTGCTTTGCTAGTGTGTACTCGCTCACACCGGCACAGTCAAGGGGTTGCTGAGGAGACGAGATGACCCAGCAGGAACCTCGCGAGGGCCGACTCCGTCCCGCCCGTCGACTCACCCTGGCCGAGGACGTCTACGAGTCGATAAAGACCCTCGTCATGGACCACATCCTTCCGCCCGGCGAGCGGGTCAACATCGACGCGCTCGCCCGGGAGCTGGACGTCTCCCCCACCCCGGTCCGCGAGGCCCTCGCCCGGCTGGAGGCCGACGGCCTGGTCCGCAAACGCCCACTCTCCGGCTACACCACCACGCCACTGCTGAGCCGGGCCGAGTTCGACGATCTGTTCGACGTCCGGCAACTACTCGAGGGCGCCACCGCCGGGCGGGCCGCCACCCACGCCTCCACCGAAGCGCGCCAACGGATCAGCGCCGAGGCGGCAGCGAGCATCGACGTGGAGGCCGGCGACGGATATCGCCGACACGCCGCCTTCACCGCACTTGACGCGAAGTTCCACGACCTGATCGCCGAGGTCTCTGGCAGCCCACTGCTGCGGGACACCATCACCCGGCTGCACTCACACCTGCACCTGCACCGGCTGTACTTCCCGGTCGCCGGTGCACCGGACACGAACACCGAACACCAGCTCATCGCCGCCGCCATCGTCGCCGGCGACGCGGCAGCCGCCACCGAGGCGATGCGCGCCCACCTCAGCGCCGCCCGCGAGCGCCACCTGCCCGCCTTCGACGGGCTCCCCGGCCCCGCAACGCCGCGCGACTCGGCCTGACCCACCCCCGACGGAGCCGAGGAGCCACCATGCGGATCGCCCTCTTCATCACCTGCGTCAACGACCTCGCGTTCCCGGCCACCGGCATCGCGGTCACCCGCATCCTGCGGCGACTGGGCCACACCGTCGACTTCCCCACCGCCCAGACCTGTTGCGGGCAGATGCACGCCAACACGGGTTACCGGGCCGAGGCCGTGCCGATGGTGCGCAACTACGTCGATGTCTTCGACTCCTACGACGCCATCGTCGCGCCGTCCGGGTCGTGCACCGCGATGATCCGCGACCAGTACCCGCGCCTGCACGCGCCGGCCACGTCGGTGGCCGCCCGCACGTACGAGCTGTCCGAACTGCTCGTCGACGTTCTCGGCGTCACCGACGTCGGCGCCGAGTTCCCGCAGACGGTCACCTACCACCCCACCTGCCACGGCCTGCGGATGCTGCGCCTCGGCGACCGGCCGCTGACCCTGCTGCGCCAGGTACGCGGGATCGAGCTCGTCGAGCTGGGCGACGCCGAGGAGTGCTGTGGCTTCGGCGGCACGTTCGCGGTGAAGAACCCGGACGTCTCCACCGCCATGCTCACCGACAAGTGCGCCCGGGTCCGCGACACCGGCGCGCGGGTGCTCGCCGCGGCCGACAACTCCTGCCTGGCGCACATCGGCGGCGGCCTCGACCGCCACCGCTCAGGCGTACGGGCCGTGCACTACGCCGAGATTCTCGCCGAGACGGGAGCCAGCTCATGAGCCACCCGGTCGCACCCGCCACCGGGGACGGACGGATCCGCACGCCGCTGCCCTTCCCCACCGCCGCCAAGCCGGCCGTCGCCGACCGGCAACTGCGGGCCAACCTGCACCGGGCCACCCGCACCATCCGGGCCAAGCGAGCCCGGGTCGTCGACGAGGTGCCCGACTGGGAGGCTCTGCGCGACGCCGGCTCGGCCATCAAGGCGGACGTCCAACGTCGGCTGCCGGAGTTGCTGGAGCAGTTCGAGGCGTCCGCCACCGCTGCCGGCGCCACCGTGCACTGGGCCCGCGACGCGGCCGAGGCGTGCCGGATCGTGGTCGAGCTGACCCGGGCCGCCGGGGCCGACGAGGTCGTGAAGGTCAAGTCGATGGCGACCCAGGAGATCGAGCTCAACGAGGCGCTGGAGGCCGCCGGGATCGCCGCGTACGAGACCGACCTCGCCGAGCTGATCGTGCAGCTCGGCGAGGACACCCCGTCGCACATCCTGGTGCCGGCGATCCACTACAACCGGGCCCAGATCCGGGACATCTTCACGCGTCGCATGGCCGACGCGCCGACCGACCTGACCGACGAACCGGCTGCGCTGGCCGAGGCGGCCCGCACCCACCTGCGACGACGGTTCCTCTCGGCCCGGGTCGCCGTCTCCGGCGCCAACTTCGCCGTCGCCGACACCGGCACCCTCGTGGTGGTCGAGTCCGAGGGCAACGGGCGGATGTGCCTCACCCTCCCGGAGACGCTGATCAGCGTCGTCGGCGTCGAGAAGCTACTGCCGACCTTCACCGACCTGGAGGTCTTCCTGCAACTGCTGCCGCGCTCCTCGACCGGCGAACGGATGAACCCGTACACCTCGATGTGGACCGGCGTCACCCCCGGCGACGGCCCGCAGGACGTGCACGTCGTGCTCGTCGACAACGGCCGCTCCGCGGTGCTCGCCGACCCGGTCGGGCGACCCGCGCTGTCCTGCATCCGCTGCTCCGCGTGCCTCAACGTCTGCCCGGTGTACGAGCGGGCCGGCGGGCACGCGTACGGCTCGGTCTACCCGGGGCCGATCGGCGCGATCCTGTCACCGCAGCTGACCGGCGTGGCGGACAACGCCTCGCTGCCGTACGCGTCGACGCTCTGCGGCGCCTGCTACGACGTGTGCCCCGTGAAGATCAACATTCCGGAGATCCTGGTCCACCTCCGCCAGCAGGCACCGCACCCGCCCGCCGAACGGGCCACCATGCGCGTGCTGTCCTGGGTCATGCGCAGTCCCCGACGCTGGGCCGCCGCCCTGCGACTGGGCCGGGCCGGCGCGGGGCCGCTCGGGGCGTACCGTCAGTGGCGCACCGGCGCTCGGACGCTGCGGCGACTGCCGTGGCCCGCGTCGGCGTGGACCCGGTCGCGAGACCTGCCGCTGCCCGCGCCGCAGACCTTCCGGGAATGGTGGGACAAGCAGTGAGCGCACGCAACGAGATCCTGGCGCGGCTCCGGACGGCCCTGGCCGACAGCCCGCCGCCGGTGCGGGTGCCGCGTCGGTACCGTCGGGTCGACGACCGCGCCGACCTGATCGAAGCCCTCGTCGACCGTCTGGAGGACTACCGGGCGGTGGTCCACCGTGGCCTCGACGCCCTGCCCCGGCTGCTCGGCGAGGTCGGCCGGCTCGCCGTCCCCGCCGACGCCCCCGCCCACTGGCTGGACGGCCACACCGGAGAGCTGCACCGCGACGCGCCACCGCTGTCACCGGCCGCGCTCGACGGCATGGACGCGGTCCTGACCGGCTGCGCGGTGGCGGTCGCCGACACCGGCACCATCATCCTCGACGCCGGCCCGGCGCAGGGGCGGCGCGCGCTCACCCTGGTGCCCGACCGGCACATCTGTGTCGTCCGCGCCGACCAGGTCGTCGGCCTGCTGCCGGAGGCGCTGACCCGACTGGACCCACGCGCGCCGCTGACCTGGATCTCGGGCCCGTCGGCGACGAGCGACATCGAGCTGAACCGGGTCGAGGGAGTGCACGGCCCGCGCCGCCTGGAGGTCGTCCTGGTCGGCTCAGGAGTCTGACGACACCTGCTCGCGGGTCTCGCCCGCCGTGGCCCGCAGTGGAACGTCGCGCACGTTGAGCAGCATGACGATGCCCACGCCGACCACCAGTGCGATGTCGGCGACGTTGCCGACGAAGAACCCGGCGTAGTCGATGAAGTCCACCACGTGCCCCCGCGCGAACCCGGGCTCGCGGAAGAGGCGGTCCAGCAGGTGCGTCGCCGCGCCGCCGAGCACCAGGCCCAACGCCACCGCCCAGGGACGCGACGTGACCCGCCGGGCCACCACCGTCACCGCGACCACCGCCACCGCCGCGAACACCGCGAAGATCCAGGTGTACGCGGTGCCGATCGAGAAGGCCGCGCCCGGGTTGTAGACGAGGCGCAGTTGCAGCAACTCACCGAGGAGCGTGATCGTCTGCCCGTCGGACAGCGCGGACTCGGCCCAGTACTTCGTAGCCTGATCCACGGCGAGCACCACGGCAGCGATCAGAACGACGGCGCGGAACATCCCGGAACCCTAGCCGGTCGCCGCCGACCGTCACCACCGGCGGTGGACGTCGGGGCGGCCCAGTAGCGTGCTCGCCGGGCCGCCGCTGACCACCTGCCGGAGGATCCGTCCGCCGTCGCTTAGGGGAGGGTGACGAGGTGGATCGCGGCGACCGTGACGAGGCCCGCGCCGAAGAGCGTGATGCCGCCGGCGGCGAGGACGGGCGCCACCCGGGTGGCCAGACCGAGAATCGCGCGGGACTGTGCGCCCCTGGTGACAAGTGAGCTACCGGCGACCGCGAGGACCCCGACGCCGAAGAGCACCACGGCCATGCCGAGCCCGAACGTCAGGACCAGCAGCAGGGCGAAGCCGGCGCGACCGATGAACAACCCGGTCGCCAGCACCAGGAACGCGGCCGGGGACGGGGTCAGCCCGCCGGAGATGCCGAGCAGGAACAGTCCGGGGCGCTGCGGTCGCGGTCATGCCACCGCCCGCCGCCGTCGCAGCCGCCACGACACGAGCAGCGCCCCGACCGTGACCAGCAGCGCAGCACCCACGACGGCGGCGAGTTGGACGGCGGCACTGCGGCCGCGGGTGGTACTGCCGACGGCCGGCGCGCCACCGGCGAGGGTCCAGTCGTGGGAGTCCTCGCCGGAGCCGTACACCGCGCGTTGCCCGCCGGGGCCGGTCGCCATCGCCCGGTAGGCGGGGTTGAGGTCGGTGAGCATCCGCACCGCGACCGTGACCGTGCCGACCGGCCCCGGGCAGGTGTAGTCGACAGTCGCGCCGGTCCTCGCCAGGGCCTTGAGTGGCGCGACAACGCCGAGGCAGGGCCGCGTGCCGTCGGTCACGGTGATCTGCTTGAGCAGGTACGCGGGGAACTGCTCGGAGGACGCGATCAGCGCGGGGTCGGTCGTCCGGTAGTCGACCGCACCGTCGAGCAGGATGCGGTCGGCCGGCAGCAGGCCAAGTGAGACGCCGAGCAGTGTCAGGTCATCGGGGCCGCCGACCCGCCACCGCACCCGTACGACATCGGGCCGCTGCTCGTCGGGAGTGATGGACACGGTCTGCGGATCTCCGAACGGGTGCGCCGCCGCCGGGGACGGCAGGGCCAGGACGGCTGCGGCGACGGCGAGGGCCCCAAGCGGGATCAGCGTCGCCGCGTGCCGTCGTCGCCAACGTCGATGCTGGGACAAGAGGGCTCCAGGATTGCGATTGCACGATTCGCGGCAACCCTGTCGACCGTCGGCGAACGCGCAGGTCCGGGCCGGTGTGGGACACGAAACAACAACATGAACAGTTCGTCCGACGGCCACCTCGCGGGTCATGATGCAGACAACTAGCAATTGCCAACAGTTTGCAACTGTGCCACCGTGATCATCAACTGTTGCGGCTGCACCCGCACGCCCGTTCCCCACACCACAGGAGCGTTCCGTGACCCGGATCCGTCCGACCTTCCGACGCCTCGTGGCGTCGACAGCAGCGGCCGGGATGCTCGTCCTCGCCGCCTGCTCGGCCCCGACCACTCCGGACAGCCCGGCCGGCGGCGCGACACTTGTCGTGGCCACCTCCGACGAGCCGGACGCACTCAACCCGGTGCTCAACTTCGGCGTCGACGGCGCCGCGCTGATCTTCGACGGGCTGGTCGCCCGCGACGGTGACAACCGCCTGGTCCCCGGGCTGGCCACGGCCCTGCCGACGGTGTCGACGGACGGGCGCACCGTGACCGCGAAACTGCGGGACGGGGTGCAGTTCCACGATGACAGCACGCTGAGCGCGGCGGACGTCGCCTTCACCTACCAGGCGGTGCTGGACCCGAAGGTGGACTCCACGCTCCGCTCCGACCTGGACATGGTGGAGTCGGTGACCGCGCCCGATGCGGCAACGGTCGTGTTCCGACTGCGCTACCCGTACGCGCCGTTCCTGCAACGGCTCACCCTCGGCATCGTGCCGTCGAAGCTCCTCAGCGGACAGGACATCAACACCACCGGGTTCAACCGGAAACCGATCGGGACCGGGCCGTACAAGGTCGAGTCCTGGACGCCGGGTGACCGGCTGGTGCTCACCGCGAACGAGCGCTACTTCGGTGGCCGGCCGGCGAACAACCGGGTCGTGGTGGCGTTCGTCGCCGACGACAACGTCCGCGCGCAGCGGATGCGGGCCGGCGAGTTCGACGCCGCCGAGCTGCCGCCGAAGCTCGCCTCCGGGTTCGACTCCGACAGCAGGTACCGGGTGCAGCGGGTGCCGACCGCCGACTACCGGGGCGTGATGCTGCCGATGGGCAACCCGGTCCTCGCCGACCCGGCGGTCCGCCGGGCGCTCACCCTCGCCGTCGACCGGGCCGCGATGGTGTCCGGAATCCTCGGTGGCGCCGGCGAGCCGGCGTTCGGGCCGATCCCCCCGACCTCCGAGTTCGCCGACCCTTCGACAGTCGGCACGCCGAGGGCCGACGCGACGGCGGCGGGCGCGCTGCTCGACGCGGCCGGATGGAAGCCGGGCGCGAACGGGGTACGGGTCAAGGACGGCCGGCCGGCCCGGTTCACGCTGATGTACCCGGCGACCGACACCCTGCGCAAGGACCTGGCGCTGGCCGTCACCGCCGACGCGAAGAAGATCGGCGTCGAGGTCACCCCGGCCGGGCTCACCTGGGACGCCATCGATCCGCGGATGAAGTCCGACGCCCTGCTGATGGGCTACGGCACGCCGTACGACCCGGACTTCGTCTCGTACAAGCTGTTCAGCTCCCAGTTCGCGGGGCAGGGCTACTTCAACCCCGGCTCGTACCGCTCCGAGGTGACGGACCGGGCCCTCCAGCAGGGCCGCGACCAGATCGACCCGACCCTTCGCAAGGCCGCGTACGCGCAGTTCCAGAGGCAGTTGGCCGCCGACGTGCCGTGGCTGTTCCTCACCTACCTGCGGCACACCTACGTGCTGAAGTCCTCCGTCCAGGGCGCGGCCCCCCGGGTCGAGGCGCACGAGCACGGGGTGGCGAACAGCATCTGGTGGAACATCGACACCTGGACGCGCTCGTGAGCCGCTCTGCCCGACTGGCCGGGGCCGGGGCGGTGGTCCGACGTCGACTCCTGGTCGCCGTGCCGGTGCTCGCCGCGACAAGCATCGGGATGTTCGCCCTGGGTGCCGCCTCACCTGTCGACCCCGCCAAGCAGTACGCGGGCGCGGCCGCCTTCACCGCCACCGAGGAGAACCTGGCGCAGCTCCGCGCCAACTGGGGTGTCGACGACCCCCTGCCGGTGCAGTACCTGCGCTGGATCGGCAACCTGCTCCAGGGCGACCTGGGCTGGTCGACGAGCCGGCACGAGCCGGTCGCCTCGGTGCTCGCCGCCCGGGCCGGCTGGACGTTGCTGCTGATCGGGGTGACCCTCGCCCTGGTCCTGGCCGCGAGCCTGCTGCTGGGCGCGCTGGCCGCGTACCGCAGGGGTGGGTTCTTCGATCGCGCGTTGCGGACGGCCGCCTACGCGGTCGAGTCGATGCCGGTCTTCTGGCTGGGCCTGGCCGCCATCGCCGTGTTCGCACTGGCCCTGGGCTGGTTTCCGGCGGGTGGGCTCACCGACGTCACCGCGACCAGCACCTCCTGGGCCGACGTGGCGCACCACCTGATCCTGCCGGTGGGCGTGCTGGCCGTGTCCCAGGCACCGTGGTTCGTGCTGTTCGTCCGGGACGCGGTCGCGGAGAGCATGCGCGACGACCACGTCCTCGCGGCGCGGGCCCGCGGGTTGCCCGGGCGGACGGTGCTGTTCGGGCACGCGCTGCGGACCGCGCTGCTGCCGTTCCTCACCCTGGTCGGCACCCACCTGCCGGAGCTTGTCGGCGGGGCGGTGCTCGTCGAGACGGTCTTCTCGCTGCCGGGCCTCGGCGCCGTGACCGTCGCCGCCGCGCTGGGCAGTGACTTCCCGCTGCTGGCGGCGATCACGCTCGTCACCACCGCCGTGGTGCTGGCCGCGAACCTCGCGACCGACCTCGCCTACGCCGCCGCCGACCCGAGGGTACGACTCGATGGCTGACCTCGCTGCCCGACCGCCGCTGCTGCACGTGGCCCGATCGCGGCTGCGGCTGCGACCCGGCCAGACCGGCGTCGTCATCGCCGGTCTGGTCCTGCTGGTGGCCGTCGCCGGTTCGCTGTTCGCTCCGCTCGTCTGGCCGCTCGACCAGAGCGCGGTCGCGCTGGACCAGACCCGGTTGGCACCGTCCTGGGCCCACCTCGCCGGCACCGACGACCTGGGCCGGGACGTGGCGCACCGGGCCGTCTACGGGCTGCGGGTCTCGTTGCTCGTCGGCGCGGTCGCCGCGCTCGTGGCCACAGTTCTCGGTGGCGTTGTCGGTGGGATCGCCGGCACGCTCGGCGGCCGGGTCGACCGGATCCTGATGCGGATCGTGGACACCATCGCCGCGATGCCACACCTGTTGCTGGGCGTCTTCATCGTCGCCATGCTGCGGCCAAGCCTCGGCGCCGTGATCGCCTCCGTCGGGCTCACCCACTGGCTCTCCACCGCCCGCATCGTCCGATCCGAGTTGTTGAGCCTGCGGACCCGACCGTTTGTCGACGCCGCGATCAGTGGTGGGGCCGGCCGACTCCGGGTCCTCACCCGGCACCTGCTGCCACACGTCCTGCCCCGGCTGGCGTTGGCCACCACCCTGATGATCCCGCACGCGGTGTGGCACGAGACCGCCCTGTCGTTCCTCGGCCTGGGCCTACCGCCGCACCTCGCCTCACTCGGCAACATGATCAATGACGGCCAGGGGTCGCTGCTGACCGGTGCCTGGTGGGCCAGCCTGGCGCCGGGCGCGGTCATCGTCGTCGTCACCCTCGCCATCGCGGTCCTCGCCGCCCGCTGGCGCGACCGCCTCGATCCACGGGTCCGAGCGGAGCTGCACCTGTGACCACCACCGAATCCGTTCCCGCCCCGGCGTCGCCCCGCGCCGCCGCGGGTCAGCCGCTGCTCACCGTGGACGGTCTCGGCGTCGAGTTCCGGCTCCGCGACACGACAGTGCGCGCCGTCAGCGACCTCGGCCTCACCGTCCGGGCCGGCGAACTGCTCGCCATCGTCGGCGAGTCCGGCTGCGGCAAGTCCGTCCTGGCCCACGCCCTGCTCGGCCTGCTGCCGCCCAACGCCACGACCACCGGCCACGCCCTCCTGCACGAGCCGGACAGCGAAGCGGTAGACCTGATCACCTGCGGTCAACGCCACCTGGCCCGCAGGGTGCGCGGTCGTCGGGTCGGGCTGGTGCCGCAGAGCCCGGCCACCGCCCTGAACCCGGTCCGCACCGGACGCCGACTGCTCACCGAGACGCTGCGGGCGCACGGCCGCGACCGCGCGGACGCCGAGGGCCTCGCGGTCGAAGTCGGGCTCGATCCCGCGGATCTGGACCGCTACCCCCACGAACTCTCCGGTGGCATGGCACAGCGTCTGGTCACCGCGCTCGCGCTGGCACCCGACCCGTCGCTGCTCATCGCCGACGAGCCGACCACCGGCCTGGACCGACCCCTCGTCGACCACACCCTCGACCTGCTGAGACGTCGCTGCGACAACGGCTCGGCGGTCGTGCTCATCACGCATGACCTGGCGGCCGCGCAGCGGGTCGCCGACACCGTCGCCGTGATGTACGCCAGCCGCATCGTGGAACACCGCGACACCGACCAACTCTTCACCACACCGGCCCACCCGTACGCCTTGGCGCTGCTCGACGCCCTACCGGACCGGGCCTTCCGGCCGGTGCCCGGCGACCCGCCGATGCTCACCGCGCTGCCCCCCGGCTGCGCGTTCGCGCCCCGCTGCCCGCGCCGCACCGACGCCTGTGCGGACCGACCGGAGCCGACGCCGGTCCCCGGCGGCGGCACGGCAGCCTGCCACCATCCGATCCTCACGGGAGCCACCACGTGACCGACGCGCAGCACCTGCTCGCCGACGAGGTGACCGTCGGGTACGGCCGCCAGGTCGTCCTCGACGGCGTCACCCTGCGGATCGACCGGGGAGAGACGGTCGGACTGCGCGGGCCCTCCGGCTCCGGAAAGTCGACGCTGGTTCGGGTCCTGGCGCTCCTGCACCGCCCCGACCAGGGTCGGGTCAGCATCGACGGCACCCCGGTCGACGGCGTCCGGTACGCCGTGCCGGTCGCCCTGCGGACCCGCGTGGCCGCCCTCTTCCAGAGCCCGCGTGCCGCCGCCGACCCCCGGCTGAGCCTCGCCGACCTGATCGCCGAACCGCTACGCGCCACCCGGACGCCCGAGCCGACGGTCCGCGAACGGGTGGCCGACCTCGCCGACCTCGTCGGGCTCACCGCGGACCTGCGCAGCCGGCGGCCACACGCCGTCTCCGACGGGCAACTGCAACGCGCGTGCCTCGCCAGGGCGCTGGCGCACCGCCCGGACTACCTGCTCTGCGACGAGGCCACCGCGATGCTTGACGCCTCCACCCAGGCGCACGTCGCCGCCGTCATCCGCGACTACCAGCGGACCCAGCAGGCCGGGGTCCTGGTCATCAGCCACGACCAGACCCTGCTGGACCGATGGAGTGACCGGGTCGTCGACCTGGCCGGCACGGCAGCCGCACCGGGCTGACGTCGCGCGCCGCCGTGGAGCTGCGGTTGTCCGCTGGGTTCCGCCTTGCGCGGAACCCAGCGGACAGTCACACCGGCGGGGACTGCGCGGTCTCGGCCAGGAGCAGAGACAGCTCCCGGACCAGATCATCCATCGACTGGCCGCTCTGCGCCTTGACCAGGCCGAGCGCGAGATCGGCCAGAAGGTAGAAGCCGAGAGTGCGGGCCTGCTCAGAGCTGAACGCCGACATCAGCGCTTCAGCGCCGGCGAGGTCACCACGGTGTTTGGCCGCGATGACTCCGGCCGCGCGTTGCACAATCTCGACCGCTTCGGGGGTGTACCCGCTCACGCCGGAATCAGATCTTCGGGGTGGCGGCGCGGGCGGCGTCGAAACGCGAGATGACGTCGGTCCAGTTGACAAGGTTCCACAGTCGGTCCACGTAGTCCGGGCGGACGTTGCGGTACTGCAGGTAGTAGGCGTGCTCCCAGGCGTCGAAGACCAGGATCGGGGTGGAGCCCTGACCCACGTTGCCGTGGTGGTCGTAGACCTGCTCCACGATGAGCCGCTGGCTCAGCGGCTCCCAGGCCAGGACACCCCAGCCGGAGCCCTGCACACCCTTCGTCGCCGCCGACAGTTGACCGGCGAAGCCGTCGAAGGAGCCGAAGTGCTCGTCGATCGCCGCGGCCAACTCGCCGTCGGGGCGGTCACCGCCGTCCGGGGACAGGTTGTTCCAGAAGATCGAGTGCAGGACGTGCCCGGACAGGTTGAACGCGAACGTCTTCTCCAAACCGACCAGGGTCGCGTAGTCGCCCTTGTCGCGGGCCTCTGCGAGCCGGTCGAGCCCGTCGTTGGCGCCCTTGACGTACGCGGCGTGGTGCTTGTCGTGGTGCAGCTCCAGGATCTCGCCGGACATGGCGGGCTCCAGTGCGCCGTAGTCGTAGGGCAGGTCGGGCAGGTTGTACACGGCCATGGGGTACGTCCTCTCAATGCTGCCTTAGTGTGGCTGTTGCCATTATCTTGCAACAAGGGTCCGATTGTCGGAAGCGGACGCGATCGATCACCGAAACGTCGGATCAGGCGTGAACGACATCCACTGCGGGCACGGACCTGACGTAATCGGCCGGGTTCGCGCCCGAGCGGACCGTGCGACCCGTCATGATCCGCGCAACTACCCGGATACTGCTGCCTCCGACGTACCGGAGGCAGCAACAACCCTGGTGTTGCGCGGCTCTTGGGGACGGGCGCTCAACGCGGTGAACTCGGCGTTGTTCTCCCCTCAGGGCATCTCGGGCGTCTCGATTCACCTCGCCGGGCGGGGTGTGATGGCATCACAAGCAGGACGACACCGGCGTGGTTGTCGCCGTCGCTGATGTCCGCCGAGACGGGCATTGCTGAGATGACCGGGGGGCAGGAAACGCCCGCGATTGGTCAACCCTCGACGGTGCCGCCGGCAACCAGGTGGTGGGCGCCCATGACCGTGTCGAGCGTGAACCGGCGACCGTCCAGCCGGGGGCGCAGCGCGCCGGCCGTCGGCCAGCGCCGCGATCTCACGCAGGATGACGCCGTGGCGTTCGCGGCCCCGCCCGGTGAGCATCGGCAACAACGTGACGACGCCGGAGTACGTCGCGCCACGGAACGACAGCGGGGCAAGCGAGTGGGAGCCCCAGCCCAGCGCGCCGACGACGTGTCCGTGGTAGGTGCGCACCGCCGCGAAGGACGCGTCGAGCGTCGCGCCGCCGACGTTGTCCATGACGATGTCGAATCCCTCGCCGCTGGTGTACCTCTGCACGTGCTCCTCGACGCTTGTCGACGTGTGATCGATCGGCACCGTGCCGAGGCTCTCGATCACCCGCAAGCTCGCCGGCCCGCCCGTGGCGTACGTCTAGGCGCCGCGCGCCTTGGCAAGCTGCACGCCCACGTAGCCGACGCCGCCGTGCACCAGCACCTTCTGCCCGGCGTGGACCCCGGCCCGGTCGACCAACCCCTCCCACGAGGTGACCGCCGCCAGTGGCAACGCGGCGGCCTCCCGCATCGAGAGGTTCACCGGTTTGGGGGCCAGCATCCCGGCGTCTACGGCGGCGTACTCAGCCAGCGAGCCCCGGCATGTCGCCGACGCCCCCGCACAGTCCGTACACCTCGTCTCCCGGCTCGAAACCGGTCACCTCGGCGCCGAGCGCCACGACGACGCCGGCAAGGTCCAGGCCGAGCACCGCGGGCGGTGCGACCCGCGCATGCGCGGCGCCCGCAGCACCGCAGCACGCATCGCAATTCACATTCTCCGCGATCAGGACGTCACCTGACGTTGTCCGGCCGGATCGCCGGCCGGCTGCCTTCTCTGCGACTGCGGCCGACGCGGGCCTCCTCAGCGACCGTCGATCACAGAGGCGATTGTGGCGGGGGCATTGAGGGGTGTCACCTGGTCCTCGTCCAGTCCGTAGCGCCGGGCGAGGTACGCCGGGTCCTGCCAGGTGACGAGCGAGCCGGGTTGGCCGTCGTCCCGCACCATCAGTCGCAACGGCAGGTCGATGGCGATCTCGGGATGGGCCTGCATGAGTGGCGTACCGGCCTGCGGGTTACCGAAGATGATCACCTGCGTGTCGGGCATGCTCAGCCCGGCCTTGCGAGCGGCTGCGGAGTGGTCGACCACCGCCGCCACCGCAGCGCCCATACGTTCGGCTTCGGCCCGCAGCGCGGAGACCGTCTCACCGACGTCCCTTGCGCTGCGCCTGGTCACCAGTCCGTCGTTCACGGCCGACCCCCGCTCACCATGTCGCTGGGCGAATCCCACCTCATCCTGCCGCACCCGGGGTCGGTCCGGGGATGTTCGCCGCAACCTCCGCTTTTGCCATGCGAGGAAAAAGTCCGTCGACTCTTGAAAAAAGTCTCGCGACGGCGAGGATATTCAGATGCATCGTCTCCCCCAGACTCCGGTGCGGGTGCTCTCGGGCCTCCTCGCGCTCCTCCTCGCCTCGGCGGTCGCCCTGTTCGCGTCGGCCCAACCCGCCGGAGCCCACGGGACCCTCGCGATGTCCACACCTGCGGGGGGCGCGACGGTGAGCGAGCCGTTGACGTCGGTGCAGCTGTACTTCACCGAGAAGACCGCCGCCAACGCGTTCTTCACGATCACCGCGCCGGGTGGCACCCGGGTCGACAACGGCTGGTCGTACGGGGAGCCGAAGCCACTGGACAAGCCGGTACGGGAGTACTTCCTGGTCAACGGCCAGTTCGAGCCACGTGAGTACACGACCGGGTTCCCCGCGACGGTGGCGGTGGCGCACCTGCCGGCCAAGGGCGAGTACTCGGTGAGCTACCTGTCGGTCGCCTCGGACGGAGACCCCGTACGCGGCACGCTCACCTTCCGCTACAACGGCCGGGTGACGGCAGCGCCCAAGGGGTGGAGCCCACCGTCCACTCAGCCGGACCCGGCGCTGTTGGCCACCGCCGAGCAACACGGGTCATCCGGGCAGGCCTCGGCCGTACCGACGGTCGCGGCAGAGACGGCGGTCCCGCCGTCCGCGGCAGCGGCTGCACCGAGCGAGTCGACGGACGAGAGCGGTCCGGGAGCACTCGTCTGGGCCGGCCTGGCGGCGGTGGCCACGGCGGCGGTGGTCGGATTCGTCGTCTGGCGTAGGCGGACCGTCCCCACTGGCCGACCCGCCGGCCGGGGCCGTACCGCGCCGACGACATCCGGTCGACGCGGCGCCGGCACCCGTCCCGCGACCAGGACCACCGCGACCAGGATCGCCGGCGCCAAGACCGCCAGCACCAAGACCGCCAGCACCAAGACCGGCGGCGGCAGAGCCGTCGCCGGCAGGACCGTCGCGACCACCCCCGCCACAGCGGACAGTCGGCCGCCCGTCGACTCCGGAACGTCGCCCGACGCGGACCTCACCAGCGCGACGCCCGGGTCCCGGCTGAGCAACACGAGCCTGGCACTGTTCGTCGGCGCGCTGCTGCTCTCACTACTCGCCGGCTTCGGGTTGGCACGCATCAACGGCAACGGCGGCCCGACCGCCGACACCGCCCGGCAGCCGGCCGGCGCTCCGCCCGCCTCCGGCCCGGCGGGGTCCGCGAACGACGGACACCAACACCCGGCGGGCACCGGGCCGCACACGCACCGGGGCGACGGCGCAACGGGCGAGACGCTGGCCACCGGGACGACCGTCAGCGCCGGCGGTTACACGCTGCAACCGCTGGAACGAACCCAACCCGCCGGGGTACGCGCCGACTACCGCTTCCGCGTCGTCGGCACCGACCGGCAGCCGGCGACGCGCTTCGCGGTCGTCCACGACAAGCCGCTGCACCTGATCGTGGTGGGCCGCGACCTGACCGGCTACCAGCACCTGCACCCGACGATGGCCGCCGACGGCACCTGGAGCGTCCCCCTGACGCTGGCCCGACCCGGCGGTTACCGCGTCTACGCCGACTTCTCCGTCACCGCCACCAACGGCACCCAGGTGCCTCTCGTTCTGGGGGTCGACCACACGGTGCCCGGCGCGCACACCCCCACCGCGCTGCCGCCGGCGCAGGCACAGGCGACGGCTGGCCCGTACGCGGTGTCGATGACCGGCACCCCGACGGTCGGAGTGACGGCACCGATCCACTTCCAGGTCAACCGCGCCGACGCGGCTGCTCCCGCGCAGCTGGAGCGCTACCTGGGCGCGTACGGACATCTGGTCGTCGTCCGCGAGGGCGACCTCGGCTACGTGCACGTCCACCCCGAACCGGAGTTGGTCGACGGGACTGTCAAGTTCTGGCTGACCGCACCGAGTTCGGGGCGCTACCGGGCCTTCTTCGACTTCCAGGTGGGAGGGAAGGTGCACACCGCCGAGTACACGATCAACGTGCCCTGAGCCTGGAACTTTCTCCGTGCTGCGGCCGACCAACCAGCCAGCAGCAATCATCGGAGGAAAACACATGCTCAGCACCAGCCCGCTCGGTCCACGCCGTCGCTCGGCCGCGCTCGTCGCCGCCGCGATCCTGACGGTGGGCGCCACCGGTTGCGGATCGTCCGACTCTCCGTCGACCGCGCCGACGGGCCCGTCCGCGTCGGCCTCGGCCAACCCGGACGCTGGTGTGCTCGGCATCCGTGACCCGTGGGTGAAGGCCGCCGACAAGGGCATGACGGCGGCCTTCGGGACCCTGGTCAACGACGGCGACAGCGACGTCACGGTGACAGGTGCCACGACCTCGCTGTCGCCGATGGAGCTGCACGAGATGACCATGAAAGACGGCAAGATGGTCATGCAGGCCAAGCAGGGCGGCATCGTGATCAAGGCCAAGAGCACGCACGCGTTGGAGCCCGGCGGCGACCACCTCATGCTGATGAACCTCACCAGGCCCGTCCAGGCCGGCGACGAGTTGACCTTCACTTTGACCTTCGCCGACGGCAAGACCCAGCAGTTCAGCGCGGTGGCCAAGCCGTTCACCGGCGCCCAGGAGAGCTACGCCCCCGGGCACGGCCAACCCATGCCCGGCATGAGCGCCACGCCGGAGACGAGCACGAGCCCAGCATCGTGACGCAGACGCCACCTGTCCGGCCGGTGAGCAGGCGGGGTCTGCTCACCGGCGGGGCCCTCGCCGCCGGAGGAGCACTGGCCGGCGGCGTCGCCATCTCGACGACTCGTACCGGCAGCGGGCAACCGCAGCCTGCGGCCGACGCCACGCCGGTGGCGAGCGTCGGCGGGCTGGTCGAGCCGTTCCACGGCGTCCGGCAGGCCGGTGTCGCCACCGAACCGCAGGCCCACGCGTCGTTCGTGGCGCTCACCCTGCGGTCCGGCACCGACCGGGCGGCGCTGGGTCGGATGCTGCGGCTGCTCTCCGACGACGCCGCCCGGCTCACCCAGGGCCGGCCGGCTCTTGCCGACACCGAGGCCGAACTCGGGCTGCTGCCCGCGCGCCTGACCGTGACCTTCGGCTTCGGGCCCGGCCTCTACCGGGCGGCCGGCGTCGACGACCGTCGGCCGGCATCGGTCACCGACCTGCCGTCGTTCCGTATCGACCGGCTCACGCCGACCTGGTCCGGCGGTGACCTGCTGCTGCAGATCTGTGCGGACGACGCGATCACCGTCGCCCACGCCCAGCGGGTCCTGATCAAGGACAGCCGACCGTTCGCCACCGTGCGGTGGGTCCAGCAGGGCTTCCGACGCAGCCCCGGCGTCGAGCCGGACGGCCACACCCAGCGCAACCTGTTCGGTCAGCTCGACGGCACCGCCAACCCCCGACCGGGGGCGCCGATGGACAGCGCCGTGTTCGTTCCCGACGGCCCCGCCTGGCTGCGCGACAGCACCACGGTCGTGCTCCGGCGGATCAGCATGAACCTGGAGACCTGGGACCTGCTCGGCCGGACCGACCGCGAACTCGCCGTCGGGCGGCGGCTCGACAGCGGCGCCCCGCTCACCGGCAGCGCCGAACACGACGAGCCCGACTTCGCCGCCACCGGCCCGGACGGCCTCACCGTCATCCCCGACTTCTCCCACATGACCCGCGCGCACATCACCGACGATCGGCTGAAGATCCTGCGCCGGCCCTACAACTACGACGGTGTGCCGACCGCCGAGGGCCACGCCGACAGCGGCCTGATCTTCGCGTCCTACCAGGCCGACATCGCCCGGCAGTACCTGCCGATCCAACGCCGGCTGGCCGAACGGGACCTGCTCAACGAATGGACGACGCCGATCGGCTCCGCCGTCTTCGCCATCCCACCCGGGTGCCAACCTGACGGTTGGATCGGCGAGCAGGTGCTCGGATGACCGTCCCGTCCCGTCGCACCGCCGTCCGACTCGGCGCAGCGATGCTCGCCGTCCTGATGGCGGTGCTCATCCCGACCGGCCCGGCCTGGGCGCACAACTCGCTCCGGGCGGCCACGCCCGCTCGGGACGCGACCCTGCCGAGCGCGCCGACCGAGGTCACGCTCGAGTTCATGCAGCGGCTGGACCCGGCGTTCACCACGATCGTGCTCACCGACGCGGCCAAGCGGAAGCTTCCGACCGGCGACCCGGTGGTCACTGGAGCGAAGAGCACGGTCCAGGTGACCGACACCCTGCCGAACGGGACGTACACGGTCGCCTACCGGGTCGTCTCCGTCGACGGGCACCCGGTCCAGGGCTCGTACCCGTTCACCGTGGCCGATCCCACGTCCACCGCAGCGCCGGTCGTCGCGGTCAGCGCGTCGGCGTCCGCCCCGCCCGCCGCCGCGGCAGCGTCCGGCGGTGGTGGTCCGAGCCTCGGTGTCCTCGTCGCGGGTGTCGCGCTGACCCTCCTCGTCCTGGTGACGGCTGGGCTGCTGTGGCGACGGGCGATCCGAGATCCCCGGGGAACCACCGCCGTCTCTTCCCCGACTACCGATTAGGGCCGACGCGACACCTCACCGGGCGACCAGACCAGTTCGGGAAGACCTTCGTGCTTCCCGACTCTTCCGATCGGATCACCATGTCTCTCACCGAGTTGTCCGGCACGCCGACGCCGGAACCCGTCACGACCGCCGAGCAACCGGCCCGGCCGGTCCGGCGCACGTCACCGTTCGGTGCGTTGCTGCTGCGGCTGCACTTCTACGCCGGCATCCTCGTCGCCCCGTTCCTGGTGGTCGCCGCGCTGACCGGCCTGGCCTACACCACCACCCCGCAGCTCGACCGCATCCTCTACGGCGACAAGCTGGCCGTCGCCCAGGTGGGTGACCGTCAACTCCCGCTGGCCGAGCAGATCGGGGCCGCCCGCAACGCGCACCCCGACGGCAGCATCGCCACCGTGCAGCCCGGCGAAGGCGACCAGACCACCAAGGTGGTGTTCTCCCTACCGGAGCTTGGCGAGAACCAGCACACCGTCTACATCAACCCGTACACCGGCGAGTCCCAGGGGCAGCTCACCACCTGGTTCGGGTCCACCCCGATCACCACCTGGCTTGACGACCTGCACCGCCACCTGCACCTGGGCACGGTGGGCGAGCACTACTCCGAGCTGGCCGCGAGCTGGCTGTGGGTGATGGCGCTCGGTGGGGTCATCCTCTGGTGGCGGCGCCGCGGGGCCGCGCGAGCCGCCGTCCGGCACCTGCTCGTGCCGAACCTGTCCACGGGTAAGGGTGTGCGCCGTACCCGGGGGTGGCACGCCACCACCGGCATCTGGCTCACCGTCGGACTCCTCTTCCTTTCGGTCACCGGCCTGACCTGGTCCCGCTACGCCGGCGCGAACTTCGCCGCGGGCCTCGACGCGCTGAGCGCCCGCACTCCCGAGATCTCCACGAGCCTCACCGTCGGCCCCACCGCCCCGGCCGAGACCGGCGGCGGCCACGAGCACGGTCCCGCCGGTGCGGGCGAGGTCGTTCCGTCGGCGACCTTCGACCGGGTCCTGGCAGTCGCTCGCGGCGCGGGCCTCTCCGGCCCGGTCGAGATCTCCCCCGCGCCGGAGGCAGGCACCGCCTGGACCATCACGCAGGTCGACAACACCTGGCCGGTCAAGAAGGACCGCATCGCCGTCGACCCGGCCTCCGACACGGTCACCGCCCGCAGCGACTTCGCCGACTGGCCCCTGCTGGCCAAGCTGAGCAGCCTCGGCATCCAGGCCCACATGGGGATCCTCTTCGGCCTGGTCAACCAGATCCTGCTCGCCGCGCTCGCCCTCGGCCTGCTCTGCGTCATCGTCTGGGGCTACCGGATGTGGTGGCAGCGCCGACCGACCCGCGCCGACCGCCGGGCGATCACCGGCGCCCCGCCGGCCCGTGGCGGCGTACGCGGCCTGCCGCTCTGGGCGCTGCTGATCGGCGTACCCGTGGTCGTGGCGGTCGGCTGGGTGCTGCCGCTGTTCGGGATCACCCTGCTCGCCTTCCTCGCCATCGACGTCGTGGCCGGGGTGGTGTCCCGACGCCGACGCCCCGCTGCGGCTCCCACCTCACCGGCACCCGCAGGGAGCTGATTCACCCGGCCGCGCCGTCCGTCGACCGACGGACGGCCGGCCGGGCGTGGTGGTCAGATCACGACCTGTTTGGTGTTCGGCAGGCTGTCGACGATCGACTTCTGCACGTTGATCGTGTCGGCGATGACCTCGTGGGGCGTGTTCGCCATCCACTGCATCACCGAGATGTCCTCGAACCGGGGATGCCGGAACATCTCCAGGAACACGAGTGGCTCGTCGCCGGTGTTCTCGATGTAGTGGCCGTACGCGAAGGGGACGTAACCCACGTCGCCGGCCTGGAAGTCGAACGTCCGGGCGGCGGCCTGCGAGGCGAAGACGCCCATCCGCCCGGTGCCGGAGATGTAGTACTGCCACTCGTCGGTGGTGGGATGCCAGTGCAGTTCGCGCATCCCTCCCGGCTCGACCTCCACGAGCGCGGCGGCGGTGGTCACCGAGGCGGCGAAGTTCGTCGAGTCGGTGATCCGGACCGTTCCGCCACGGAACCGCTGCGGGGTCTGCGCGAGCATCCGGTGCTTGAAGCTCCGGGGGATGTCGCCGGTTGGGCTGACCACCCGGTCCTGTTGCAGGGGTGGTGGGACGTCGCCCTGGAAGATGTACTTCTCCCGCTCGGGCAGGTTCTCCATCTGTTCCAGCGTCCAGCCGAAGTTCTTGGCCAGCACGTGCCGAGGGGTGTGTGCGAAGAAGTCGCTGAGCAGGAACGTGTTGTTCTCCGAGAACGCGCCGTCGTCGAAGACCAGCAGGAACTGCGCGCCGTCCTCCAACGCCTGGATGTTGTGCGGCACGCCCTGCGGAAAGAACCACAGATCGCCGGCCTTCACGTCCTCGATGAAGTTGCGTCCCTCGTGGTCGACGGCGCTGATCCGGCAACTGCCGCTGAGCATGTACGCCCACTCCGACTGCTGGTGCCAGTGGATCTCCCGGTACGCGCCCGGTTCGAGACCGAACTGGACACCGGACAGTTGGCTGGCGATCGGAAGGTCGCGGCTGGTGACCTCGCGGGTCCAGCCACCCTTCTCCACTCGGGTGTGCGCCTGCGAGAACGAGAACTTGAGGTTCGGCACCAGCCGACTGTCGGTGGTCGGCGGCACCAGCAGGTCCGGATTCTGCCGCTCGAGTTCGACGTTACGGCCCGCGAATGGCGCGGCGCCCTGGTCGCCACGCCGCGGCTGGGGATCGGTGTTCGCCATGCTCGCTGTCTCCTCACTCGGGGTGGGTCGGATGGGGCGCGGGAACGGGTCCGCCTCGCAGCCGGAGCCGGGACGAGATCCCCAGCAGGGCTCGCACCCCGGGCCAGCCGTACTGGGCCGCGATCGCGACCGGGATCGCCGCCGCGGTCGCCGTCAGCACCAGGCGGGTCCACGCCGGAGCGTGACCACCCGCGCCGGTGCCGGCGTAGAGAAGAAACACCAGCAGTACGACCCGGAGCCGACGCAGACCGGGGAGTTCGGTGAGCTGGGCCATGCCTCGATGATCGGCGCGCGACACCCCCCGGCGCTTCACGCGATCGCGCTATTGGCGCAGGTCGGATCCCGGACGCCGCAGGCCATTCCGCCCAACGGAGCCGGTTCGTCGATCTGGTCGCCGGTGCCTGACGCCATGGCTAGGCTCGGTCGCAGGACGGCTTGTCGACGCGCCTGGTAACAACCGGGGAGAACGCCCTTGTCCGAATCAGCAGTCAACGCCGGCACGGTCCCGGCCGACCACACCGCCGTTAACGCCGAGCAGCGACGGCACCGGCTGTTCGCCACGGCGGACCAGCTCCGGCTCGCCGGGCGCG
Organism: Micromonospora sp. NPDC003944; assembly: GCF_053605225.1. Taxonomy (NCBI): domain Bacteria; kingdom Bacillati; phylum Actinomycetota; class Actinomycetes; order Micromonosporales; family Micromonosporaceae; genus Micromonospora; species Micromonospora sp. NPDC003944. The sequence continues at coordinate 52,997 of NZ_JBSGIV010000016.1, read as the reverse complement.
GGATGGAGGCGCTGCACGTCCTGGCGGCGGAGATCGCGACCAGTCGCGGCAACGAGCGTCACCGCGCCCACCTGCTCGGTCGCCTCGCGCAGACCGTGGCACTGGAGCCACCGACCACCGCTCTGGCCGGGCTACGGGAGGCGCTGAACCTCCGGCTGGACGCCCGCAGCCGCAGCACGGTGCTCGCCCTGGTCGCCACCGTCGCGGCCCGCACCGGACACCCCGACACCGATGCCCTGCTCCGCGACGCGGGCACCGCGCACGCCGCCTCGGGTGACCAGTCGTCCGCACGCCACCTGGCCCTCGGCCGGGCCGGCCGGGCACTCGCACACGGCGACCTGCCGGGCGCCCAGGCCGTGCTGGCGGCGCTGAACCCGGAATCCTGGGCGGCACGAGCCGACGCCCTGTCCATCCGGGTCGAACGGATCCTCGTGCAACTCGGCCTCGGACGGCACCAGGACGCCCGGACCGCGACCCGCCGGACGCCCGACGAGGCCGACGTCTCGCTCACCGGGCTGACCGCGCTGGACTGCCTGCGCATGGTGGCCGTGGGAGAGCTGCCCGAGGCGGCCGCGCTTGCCGTCACCACGCTCAGCTCCAGCTCGTCGGAGATCAGCAGGGAGGTACGTGCCCTGTTGGTGGCGGTGATCGGCGAGGTCCGCTACCGCCGTGGCGAGCACGACGACGCACGTGCCGTTCTCCGCTCGTGCCTCGGCGAGGACCGATGGCCCGACCGTACGATGTGGACTCCGGCACTCTGCGTGGCGGTTCGCGACCCCACCCTCGGTGCTCAGGCGGGCCTGCTCACCAGGGTCGTCGCCGACCTGCACCGCTCGGTCCGGCCGCTCCTGCCGGTGCCGCACTTCGGCCCCCGACTGGTACGCGCCGCGGTCGCCGCTGACGATACCCAGGCCGCCCGTCGGGTCACCGAGCTCGTCGAGCTGGTATCCACCCGTACGCCGGTGCCGCTCTGGCGCGCGCTTGCCGACCAGACCCGAGGGTTGCGCGACGGTGACCCGGACGCGCTCCGGTCGGCTGTCGACAGGCTGCGTACCACCGCCGCCCGGCCGGCGCTGGCCGACGCGTTGCTCGACTTCGCGAACAGCCCTGGCGCGCGGTCCGGGGAGGCGCGCGACGCCGCGAACGAGGCGGCTGCCCTCTACGCCCGGATCGGCGCCCCTGGCGACCAGGCGATCGCCGACCGGCGCTGCGCCGACCTCGCCGCCACGCCGCGCCACCGGCCGTCGCTCGACGAGCTGCCGGGCGGGGGCATCGACGCGCTCACCCCCGCCGAGGAGCGGGTGGCCGAGGTGCTCGCCGCCGGTGCCACGAAGAAGGAGGCGGCCAGGAGCCTCTTCGTCTCCTTCCACACGGTGGACACCCAACTCCGCTCCATATACCACAAGCTGGGCATCCACAACCGGATGCAGCTGGTGCGGGCCTGGGAACGGGCCGGACGATAATCTGCCGATGACCGCGCCAGCCGACCTGACCCCGCTCGCCGAAGCTGTGGAGTGCGAATTCATGTACTCCTACGAGTCGCAGGCGCCCGGGCCCGCGTACACCGATCTCGGGATCGCGACCGCCCGCATCGGCGGCGGTGTCGCCCTGGCCATGCGCAACGATCCGACCGGCGGTTACTGGAGCAAGGCTCTGGGCTTCGGCACCACCGAACCGTTCACCGTGCAGACCCTGGACCGTGTCCTCGACTTCTACCGGGAGCAGGGCGTCGACCAGGCCGTCCTGCAGCTCGTACCGTCGGTGCTGCCCGCCGGTTTCGACGAGGTCGCCGCGGCGCGCGGGCTGGAGCCGGGAAGCACCTGGGTCAAGCTCGCCGCCCGACCCAACGACGTGGTCGCCGCGCAGACCCGCCTCCGCGTCGGCCCGGTGCCGGCCGCCGAGGCGACGCGCTGGGCCGACGTGCTGCTCACCGGGTTCGGCATGCCGTCCGGTGGGCTCACCGACATGCTTGCCGCGACTGTCGACAAGCCGGCGTGGCGTCCGTTCGCGGCCTGGGACGACGCCGAACTGGTGGCGGGCGGCAACCTGTTCCTGCACGGCGAGGCCGCGTCGCTCAACGCCGCCGCGACGACCTCCGGTCACCGCGGCCTCGGGGCGCAGTCGGCGCTGATCGCCGCCCGAGCCCGAGCCGCTGCCGGGGCGGGGTGCCGGTGGCTGTTCGCCGAGACCGGCAAGCCCGCGCCCGGTCAGCAGAACCCGTCGCTGAACAATCTGCGCCGCGCCGGGCTGGTGCAGCTCTACGAACGCCGCAACTGGGTCTGGCGAGCAGCGTCCTGAGCCCGCTCCCCCGCCGTCACTTCTCGCTGTCGAGCAGGGCCATCATGGCGGTGGCGTACCGCTGACCGGAGGCGGCGCCGGCCGGAACGGCCCGCTCGATCTCGTCCACCGCGTCCTGGTCGAGCACCACGTCGACCGCGGCCAGCGACTCGGCGAGCCGGTCCCGCCGCCGCGCCCCGACCAACGGCACGATGTGTTCGCCCTGCGCCGCCACCCAGGCGATCGCCACCTGACTGGTGGTCACCCCCAGACGCTGCGCGACCCGGCCGAGCGCGTCCACCAGGCGCAGATTGGCGGCCAGGTTCTCGCCCTGGAACCGTGGACTGTTCGCCCGGAAGTCCGTGCCGGTCAGCTCACGCTCCGCCGACCAGTGGCCGCTCAGCAGACCTCGGGACAGCACCCCGTAGGCGGTCAACCCGATGCCCAACTCCCGCAGCGCCGGCAGGATGGTGGCCTCCGGGCCACGGGAGAGCAGCGAGTACTCGATCTGGACGTCGCTGATCGGCGCCACCGCCGCGGCCCGCCGGATGCTGTCCGCGCCCACCTCGGAGAGCCCGATGTGCCGGATGTAGCCGGCCTGCTGCATCTCGAGCAGCGCGCCCACGGTCTCCTCGACCGGCACCTGCGGGTTCAGCCGCGAAGGCCGGTAGATGTCGATGTGGTCGGTGCCCAGCCGGCGCAGCGAGTACGCCAGCCGGTCCTTCACCGCCGCCGCCGACACGTCGTACGGTGCCGCCTGGAAGCCGCCGTCCGGTGTGCGGCGGGCGCCGAACTTCACGCTGAGCACCACCTCGTCGCGGCGACGCTCCCGCAGCACCCGGCCGATCAACATCTCGTTGTGACCCGACCCGTAGAAGTCGGCGGTGTCGATCAGGTTCACCCCGGCGTCGATCGCCGCGTGCAGCGTCGCGATGCTCTCCGCCTCGTCGGCCGGCCCGTACAGGTCGGACATGCCCATCGCGCCGAGCCCGATGATCGACACCTCCGGCCCGGAGGCACCCAACCGTCGCCGTCGTAGACCCGTCATGTCGCTCGTCTCCTTCGGTCGTCGTCGCGGTGCGTCGTGGGGTCCGGACACCGCTGTGTACGCTGTGTCCATATAACCAGCAAGTAGACACCGTGTCCATATAACCGGGAGGACCAGTGGCCGAGCTCACGCCGGACGCCCGCACACCAGCGCGCCGTGGTCGCGGCCGTCGCCCCGCCGAGCAGGTACGCGCGGAGATCCTCACGGCCGCCGGTGAACTCCTGCTGGCCGAGGGCATGGCCGGCTTCACCATCGAGAAGGTCGCGGCCCACGCCGGGGCCAGCCGGATGACCATCTACAAGTGGTGGCCCTCCAAGGGGGCGCTCGCCCTGGACGGCTACTTCACGGTCGTCGCGCCCACCCTGGCCTTTCCGGACACCGGCGACATCGTCGCCGACCTGACCCACCAGCTCGTCGCCTTCGTCCACCTCGTGCGGGACACCACCGCCGGGCGCGTCATCAGCCAACTCATCGGGCAGGCGCAGACGGACCCGGAGTTGGCAGCCGCCTACCGCGAGCGCTACTCCGCCCCCCGCCGGGCCCTCGCCGTCGAGACCCTCACCACGGCCATGGCCCGTGGTCAGCTACGCGCCGACATCGACCGTGAGTCGGTCGTCGACCAGCTCTGGGGCGCCTGCTACCACCGCCTGCTCATCGCCGACCTGCCGCTCACCGAGGACTTCGCCCGCACCCTTGTCGACAACCTCGTCCTTGGGCTGCGCTGACCGGCGACCGATCAGGCCAGGTCGCCACGCCACGTGTCGACCGGGCCTCGCGGCTGGTCGCCCCGCAGGGTGATCCGGTGTACGACCCGGCGCGCGCCGCCGTAGTCGCGGTTGGCGTAGTGCGGTGCTCCACCGGATCCAGCCGGGTTACCACCTCCCCCTCCCACACATTGCCCCGGCCACCACGACGCTGCGCCAGGTAGTAGCCGAACTCCCGGTTGCCGTCGTGCACGGCGACCAACTGGTCCACCAGCCGCCGCACCGGCTCGGCGAGGGAGTCATACGCGAGTTGGCTGTCCGCCCAGGTCGTGTCGCCGCCGCTGGGCGGCAGCGTCACCGCGCGCAGGATCGAGCCGAGCGGCGGACGGGCCACAAAGGTCACGTCGGTGTGCCAGACGTCGGCGAAACCGTTGTCCGCGCTGTCCAGCGCGTACACCTCGGGGTGTCTCTCGTCGACCCCACCGACCACCGGATGCGAGGCGGTCAGCTCGCCGAGCCGGCGACCGAGGCGTACCTGGCCGTCGTATTCCTACAGCTTTGGTGGGGTATCCACAAGGCGCCGCCCACTGCGTGGAACCAGAGGGCCGGACGCGGAGCCACCTCGCGCGTCGACGCGGCGCCCCCGCCCTGCCTGCGCAGCTGCGCCAGGCACCCGACCGCGCCGCGGACGAGAGTGGAAACGGTGCTGCCGGTGAGTCATCGTGATGACCCACCGGCAGCACACCGATCGGGAGGACCCCCGACCGTCGTCCGGGCTCACTGCGGCGGCGTGGCCCCCGACTGCTCGCTCACCATGTACGCCGCGTACCAGTCGGGCCAGTTGTCGTCCCGTTGACCAGTACGCTTCTCGTGCTCACCGTGGGCTTCGGCAGCGCGTCGCAGCGCGCTCGCCAGGTCGCTCGTGGAGCCGAACGACGTCAGACCGCCCTCGATGCGTCCGGGGAGCGTCGTCGTGATCTCCTGCATCAGCCAGGTGTTGCCATCCGGGTCGCGGAACGTGGCGCGGGAGAAGTAGCTGCGCCGCTCCGGGTCCGGCCCGTCGACCGGGCCGTCCGGGCTGACGTGGAAGACGTCGCCGACATCGACACCGGCCGAGACCAGGGTGTCGTGGGCCGCCTCGACGTCGGTCACGACCAGGTACGCCATGGCCGAGCCGGGTGCCGCAGGTGTGAGGCCCGGACCGAACTGGACGGAGCACCCGGAGCCGTGCGGCGTCAACTGGACGATGCCGGGCGGGGTCTGGTCGAGCCGCCACCCGAGTCGTTGGTAGAACGCCTTCGCCCGGTCGACATCCGAGACCGGGATGACGACCACCTCGAGCTTGACGTCGAGGCTCTCGATGCGTGACGCCGCACTCGCGTCGCCCTGGTCAACCTTCGGGCTCATCGCCGCTCCCTTCCTGATCATCACGCTACTGTTCGCGTTCCTGCCCGATCCCGGCTTCCCGGCATCAGCCGGACCCGGTTCTGGTGGCCCTGCGCAGCCCCAGCAGGGCGACCAGGGCGAGGAGGATGACGGCGACGGAGTACTCGTCGGCGGTCTGTGGCAGGCCACCGGCGTAGACCACGAGGAACCCGGCGATCACCGTGGGCAGACCGAAGCCGACGTAGCAGACGACGTAGAGCACGGAGAGCACGCTGGCGCGTTGGTGCGCCTCGACACGGGGCATGACCGTCTTGAGGCTGCCCTGAAAGCCGCTGCCGAAGCCCACGCCACCGAGTGCGAGGCCGACGAAGAAGCCCGGGATGGACTCCGCCATCACCGACACCAGCGTGACGATCATGCCCAGGATGAGCGCGACGATCCCGGTCAGGATCACGGTCCGGGCGGCGGTGTTGCGCTGCACCAGGACGGCTGCCGACCCGAAGACGGCGAAGACGAAGAGGACCAGGCCGCCGACCACGATCGACGTGTTCATGAGACTGCGCACGAGCGCCGGGCCGAGCGCGCCGAAGAACCCGGCAAGTGCCCAGACCGAGAAGAGCACCGGGACGACGACCAGAACCGGCTGGCGCACCGCGCGGGGTAGCGCGACGTCCGGCCGGAGGCTGCGTCGCGCCCCGGCCATGGGGGTGACCGTCTCCGGCATCAGCGTGACGCCCACGGCCTGGATCAGCAGGACCACGAGCAGCACGATGTACACCAGTCGCGTCGGCGCGGGCAGGAACTGGATGAGCAACGCCGAGAGCAGGGCGCCGCTTCCGGTGCCGATACCGGGGGCGAGGGAGTTGGCGAGCGTGCCCCGGGCACGGTCGATGTCGAGCATGGCGGCGCCCACCGCGCCGGTGGCGGCGCCGGCGGCCAGGCCCTGCACGAGGCGGGCGACCAGCAGGGACGCGACGCCGTTGGCGAAGACGAAGACGACGAGCGCGAGCATCTGCACCACGATCGCGACGGCCAGCACCGGCCGCCGGCCGACGTGGTCGGACAACTTGCCGAACGTGAGCAGCGACGCGAGCACCGCGAGCGCGTAGACGGCGAACACCACGGTGGTGGTGACCGGCGAGAAGTGCCAGCGTTCCTGGTAGGTGCCGTAGAGCGGGGTCGGGGCTGCCGACGCGGCCAGGAACGACACCAGGATCGACGCCAGCAGCACCAGGGAGGCCGTCTGCGAGAGTCGGGCCCGCCCTGAGATCGACATGTCGGTGCTCCTCGGCTGCACGGCAAAGCGGTCCGACCTGGGCGTTGCGCCAGCCCAGGGCCATCGCGGCGTACCCGGCACGCGGCGTCACATGCCCGCTCGACCGGATCGTCGTGGTCGGTCGCCAGTTGCTCACCGAGGAGCGCGGGTACGGCGCCCGGCTCAGCCCTCGGCGTCCTGACCCGTCGCCGGGAGGCTCGCCACGCCACGGGCCAGCGCGTCCCTGAAGTCGCGGTACCGTTCGGCGCCGAGCGTGTCGGCGAGTTTCTGCTCGATCGAGCGCACGAAGCCGTCGGTGGCCGTCATGAAGCTGAGGCCCCGATCCGTCGGAACGATCAACTTCGCCCGCCGGTCGGCCGGGTCGGGCGTACGCCGGACGTAGCCCAGCCGCTCCAGCTCGTCGAGGATCGCGCCCATCGTCTGCTTGTTGCGGCCGGCCAGCCGGGCCAGTTCGCCGGGGCGGGTGCCGTCGGCGTCCAGGTACGCGAGGACCGCGCCGTGGCGGGGCCGGACGTCGTCGAACCCCTGCTCCGCCGAGCGTCGGAAGATCTCCCGCTGGACGCGCGCGGAGAGCTGCACGGCAAGGATCCCGAGGTCGGGCTCCTGCTCCTTCAGTGTGCTGCGCTTCATAATTTGGTCCAATCATTGGACGGTACAAGTTATGGACTATATCGTCGCTGGCGGCGACCGGTGGTCCTTCCTCGGTCCGCCTGACCGAGAGGATGACCATGACCATTCTGGTAACCGGGGCAAACGGCACCGTGTCGCGGGACGTGCTGCGAGAGCTGGCCGGTAATCAACCGGTCCGCGCCCTCGTGCGGGACGCGTCCCGCACGCCGAGGCTCGACGGGGTCGAGTACGTCGTCGGCGACCTGGACCGCCCCACCACGCTGACCCCGGCGTTCGAGGGCGTGACGACACTGTGGCTGCTGATGCCGATGGGCCCGCTGGCGCCGAGCCAGAGCATGAACGCGGTGTGGGCGGCCCGGCGGGCCGGCGTGCAGCACATCGTCCGGCTCTCCGCGATCGGCGCCGCGCACGACGCGCCCACCCGCAACGGCCGCCTGCACGCGCTCTCCGACGCGGAGCTGCAGGAGTCGGGGATCCCCTGGACGATCCTGCGACCGAGTTACTTCATGCAGAACCTGCTCGGGGCCAAGGCCGGTGAGCACCTCTACGGCCTCTTCGGTGCCGAGCGGGTCGGCCTGATCGACGCCCGGGACATCGCCGCCACCGGAGCGGCGATCCTCACCGCGCCGCAGCAGCACGCGGGCAAGATCTACACGCCCACCGGCCCGGAGAGCATCACGCTTGACGAGGCGGCCGACGAGATCACCCGGGCGCTCGGGCAGCCGGTGCGCTACGTGTCGCAGAGCCCGGAGCAGACGCGCGACGGCCTGCTCCAGGCCGGCCTCGACCAGTGGTCGGCCGAGGTCCTCGCCGAGTACCGGGTCGCCTACGGCTCCGGGTGGGGTGACTTCACCAACGACCACGTCGCACGGATCACCGGCCGGCAGCCCCGGACGTTCGCCGAGTTCGTCCACGACCACCGCGAGCACTTCGCAAGCGTCTGACCCGTCGACAGGTCGGTACGGTGCCCTCCGGCGCGATCGCGTCGGAGGGCACCGCCGTGCGTGCCCGGCTGGTGCCCTACACCTCGGGGTGGCCGAAGAGACCGGGCAACCCACCGCTGTGCAGAAAGACGACCCGGTCGCCGCGCGGGAAGCTGCCGCCCAGCAGCGCCGCCATCGCCCGACCGGTGTACGTCGGGTCCAGGAACACCCCCTCCGTACGCGCGGTCACCTCCAGCGCCGCCCGGGCGGCGTCGGTCAACGTGCGGTATCCCGCGCCCACCTGGATGCCGTCGATCCGCAGCACCTCCGGCTCGACCTCGCCGACGAGCAGCCCGGCGACTGTCGCCCGTGGGTCCGGCACGGCCCCGACATCCACGCCGATCACCCGCTGCGCGCCCAACTCCCGCACCAGGCCGGCCATCGTCCCGCCGGAACCGAGCGCCACCACGACCTCGACCTCGTCGATCGTCGGCAACTGGGCCCGCAGCTCACGACCGCAGTCCACGTAACCCTGGATGGACGCGGGCGAGGTGCCGCCGAACGGGATGACGTACGCCGACCGTCGCTCCCCCTCGTTCGCCACCACCTCGGCGGGCGGACGATCACCGCTCCAGACGATCTCCGCGCCGGCAAGCCCGTCGAGCAGCAGGTTTCCTCGCCTGGTCTCCGGGGGCGGCCCGGCGAGCACCAGCACGCAGGAGAGACCGAGCCGGGCGGCCGCGGCCGCGGTGAGCCGGGCGTGGTTGCTCTGCGGCGCACCCGAGGTGATGACCGTGGTCGCACCGACGGCGATCGCCTGCGCACAGGTGTACCGGAGCTTGCGGATCTTGTTGCCGCCCGCACCCAGGCCGGTGAGGTCGTCGCGCTTGAACCAGAGCTCGGCCAACCCGAGCCGGGCGGCGAGCCGGGGTGCGGCCTCCAACGGCGTCGGCCAGGTACCGAGAGGAACGGGTGTGATCATCCGTTCAGCTAAGCACTCCGCGCCCAGGCTGCCCGGGGCAGCGGGCCAATGTCCGAGTGACGACCAGGACGGAGCGCAGGGTGCCGCCGGCCGGAGGATTCCGGCAGGCCGGTCAGCCGGGCCAGGACCCGGGCCGGCACGTAGGAGTCGGGTCGACCGGTCACCCGCTGTTCGATCTTCTCGGCGGCCGTCATCACCGCCACCCCGGCCAGACCCGCCCGGGGGGTAGGGGCCGCACATGCTACCTACACCCCTGGATATCTGCCGCGCCGGTGCGCGGACGCCTGCGCCGCGCCCTCTGCCCCCCGGTAGCGTGAACGGTCGTGGCCACCAGCGCCGACGTACGTCGGGAACTCGCCAGCCTTGCCGACCCACGTCGCGCCGAGGCATCGAGCCGATTCCTGCAGATGGTCCCGGGCGGCTACGGTGCCGGCGACCGTGCCCTCGGCGTCACCGTGCCCGACCAGCGCAGGGTGGCCGCCCGTTTCTGGCGCGACCTGTCGCTGGCCGAGACGACGAAGCTACTCACCAGCGACGCGCACGAGGAGCGACTGACCTCGCTGCTCATCATGGTGCGGAGGTTCACCAAGGGCGACGAGCCGGAACGAGGCCGGATCTTCCGCACCATCCTGGCCAACACCGACCGCATCAACAACTGGGATCTGGTGGACTCGTCCGCGCCGTACATCGTCGGCCCCTGGCTGATCGACAAGGACCGGAGCGTGCTGGATCGGTTGGCCGGGTCGAGCCTGGTGTGGGACCGGCGCATCGCCATCATGGCGACCTTCGCCTTCATCAAGGCCGACGACTTCGAGTGGACCTTCCGACTCGGCGACCGGCTCCTGCTCGACCCGCACGACCTCGTCCGGAAGGCGGTGGGCTGGATGCTGCGCGAGGTGGGCAACCGGGACAGGGCGGCGGAGGAGGAGTTCCTCGCCCGCCGCTACCGGGTCATGCCACGGGTGATGCTGCGGTACGCGATCGAGAAGTTCGAACCGCAGCGTCGCCGCGAGTACCTGTCCGGCGCACTCTAAGCCGTCTCAGCCGGTGGGATGGGAAGGTCAAACGCGCCGAGAAACAGGCCACCGACGCCTCGATGGCGCGCGGCGCGAGGCCGACAAGACGGTGAGCGCGGCCGCCAGGAGGTGGAGGCGATCCTGAACCGCGCGCACGAGCAGGCGGCCGGCAACACCCGCGCCGTCCCTCCCGCGAGGGAGTGACGTCCCCTGTCGGCGGGGTTCGCCCACCGCGGGACGCCGGAAGGATCGGTGCATGGCGACATCGACACCTACCGTCGGTCGGACCGTCCACGGCCTGACGTACGCAGTGCTCGGCTGGGCCGTGGCATACGGGGGCGTGCGTCTGGCGTGGACGGTCGGCGATGCTCCGGAGTTCGGGCGGTTGGGGCTGGACCTGCTCGGCTTCACCGGTTGGTGGTCGGTGGCGCTGTGCGCGAGCGCCGGAGGGCTGGCAATTGTCCTGGACCGGGTGACGACCTGGCGGCCGGCGCTGGCGGGGCTCGCCTGGGCCGTCGCCGGAGCTCTCGTCGCGGCGGCCGCGATCCTGCTGCCCGAGCTGGTGGGCTTCCTGCTGTTCACCGTCGGCCCGTTCTTCGACCCGGTGGCGTTCGCCAGCCGCCTCGGTTGTGTCACCGGAGCGGTTCTGCTCGCGCTTGCCACCGCGCGCTACCAACGGCGCACCCGGGGCGACTGTCCAGGCTGCTGCCGGACGGTCCGGCCGGGTACGCGACGCACGGCACCCACGAAGTGGGCACGCTGGGCCGCGTGGGCCGCGGTGGGTGGTCTCGTGACCCGCTTCGCGGCCCAGTTCGTGGTGGGGTTCGACCACGTCGACCAGAGCGCCTCGCTGCTCGGGTTGGAGGTCGGCCTGGTGCTGGCCGGAGTGCTGTTGCCGCTCGCGCTCGTGCACGGCTGGGGCGAGGTCTGGCCGGGCTGGGTGCCGCTGCTCGCCGGCCGGACGATTCCACGGCTCGTGCTGCTGGTGCCCGGCTTCGGGCTCGGCGCGGGCATCGTGGCCTACTTCGGCATGGGGATGGTGCAGGTGACGACGGGATCGCACAGCGAGTTCTCCGACGCGTTCCTCTGGGTGGCGATGTCGGCGTACCTCGCCGTCGGGTTGGGCCTGCTCGCCGCGTCCACCGACTACCACCTGCGCACACGCAGACTCTGCGGTGCCTGCGGCCGGTGAAGGAGGCGTCGACCCCGGGCCCGATGACATTGACAGGAATCGTTGGATGAATTAACTTTCTGAATCAAGCACCTGGGAGCGCTCCCAATCACCCACCGCTCGACCACCACTGAATCCCGCCGCAGACGAGCCCTCCCGAGGCGTGGACACCACCACCATTCGAGGAGGAGCTTCATGAGAAGGAGAGTGACGAACACCGCCCTGGTGTCGGTCGGTGCCGTCCTGCTGGCATCGGCAGCGGTCGCCGTGTCGGTGCCGGCCGGTGCCGCAGCCGCCGGCTGCTCGGTCAACTACACCGTGTCGTCGCAGTGGCAGGGTGGCTTCGGCGCCAACGTCACCATCACCAACCTCGACGAGGCGGTGACCAGTTGGACGCTGACCTGGAACTACAACGCCGGTCAGACCGTCTCGCAGGCGTGGAACACGACGCTGACCCAGAGCGGCACCGCCGTCACCGCCAAGAACGTCAGCTACAACGGGGCCATCCCCACAAACGGGACCGTCTCGTTCGGTTTCAACGGCTCGTGGACCGGCAGCAACCCCAGCCCAACGATCTTCGCCTTGAACGGAGTGGGCTGCACCGGTGGTACCGAACCGACCCCGCCGCCCACCACGCCGCCCCCGACGACCCCGCCGCCCACCACCCCGCCCCCGAACGGGCCGGCCGACATCACGGTGAACAGCGCGACCCGGTACCAGACGGTCGACGGCTTCGGGGCCGCGCAGTCGATCTGGGGTAGCGCCTGGTCGACGGCGGACACCCAGACCCTTGTCGGAATGGGCGCCAACCAGTTGGGGCTGTCGATCGTGCGGACCGGCCTGTCGCCGGTCTCCAGCGAGTGGGCGACGCACGTGAACTCGTTGAAGACGGCGAAGTCCTACGGGTCGAACGTGAAGATCCTCGCGTCGCCGTGGACAGCGCCGGCCGCGTGGAAGACCAACAACAGTAGGGTCAACGGTGGAAAGCTGAAGACCGACTTCTACGACGACTACGCCAACCATCTCAACAGCTACGTGCAGTACATGCGGGGTCAGGGCGTGCCCATCGACGTGACCTCGGTGCAGAACGAGCCGGACTGGCACCCGGACTACGACTCGATGGACTGGAGCGGCACCGAGCTGCGCACCTTCGTCCGCGACCAGGGCACGAGGGTGCAGAACACCAAGCTGATGGTCGCCGAGGCGGTGAACCTGAACTACGGGTACACCGATCCGACCCTGAACGACGCGACCGCCCGCACCAACATCGGCTACATCGGTGGGCACCTGTACGGCACCGAGGATTCGGGCCGGCTGCGGCCGTACTCCCTGGCCGAGCAGCACAACAAGCCGGTGTGGATGACCGAGTGGAACCTGCACGCCGCTGACGGTGGTGGTTCCAACATCTGGGGCAACCCGGCCAACACGGCGGTGTGGAACGAGACTCTCGACGACATCATGCGCACCGTGCACAAGTCGATGGAGGCCAACTGGAACGCCTACATCTGGTGGTACGGCAAGCGCTACTACTCCTTCATCGGCGACGGCGAGTCGGCATTCGGCACCGTCGCGGGCGCCCCGCTCAAACGCGGGTACGCCTTCTCCCAGTACGCCAAGTACGTCCGCCCCGGCTACCAGCGGGTCGCCCTGACCAAGAGCTCGAAGGCCTCGCCGCTGGAGGTGACCGCCTACCAGGGGGACGGAAAGATCACCCTGGTGATCCTCAACCGCTCCACCAGCGCGGTCAACAACGCCGTGATCCAGGCCCCGCAGAACGTGACCCGGGCCGAGCACTACCTCACCTCGCTCAACGCCAACGCGGCCAGCCAGCCGACCACGGTGAACGGCGGTCAGGCCACCATCAACGTCGGCGCCCGCAGCATCTCCACCCTCGTGTTCACCCTCTGAGAAGTCCGCTCGGCCGCCTGCACGGGCGGCGTCGCGGGTGCCCCGGCCACACGCCGGGGCACCCGTGCGTCAGCCAGCCCCCGCGACGGTGTCGCCGGCCACCGTCGGCGGCGCAGTGCTGCTGCGCACCACGAGCTTGGGAATGACAAGCGGCAGACGCCGCGGCGCCGTCTCGTCGATGGCCTGGGTGACGGCGGTGATGGCCCGCCGACCGACCGCGCCGAAATCCTGCTGGATCGTCGTCAACGGCGGAATGAGGTAGGGCGCCTCGGGGACGTCGTCGAATCCGACCACGGAGAGGTCCTGTGGCACCCGCCGCCCACGCTCGTGCAGCGCGCGCAGCACGCCGATGGCCATCTGGTCGTTGGCCGCGAACACCGCGGTGGCACCGGGCATCTCGTCGACCCGTAGCCCGGCGACGTAGCCACTGTGTGCTCTCCAGTCGCCCGTGACCGGCTCCGGCGGGCGTAGGCCCGCCGCGCTCATCGCCTGGCGCCACCCTTCGAGGCGGGCACGGGCCTCCGCCCAGTTGAGCGGGCCGCTCACATGCACGATCTCCCGGTGTCCGAGTTCGAGGAGGTGCTCGGTGGCCATCCGGGCGCCGAGCACCTGATCGACACCGACGGTCACGCTGGCCCTGGACACGTCGCCCTCCACGACGACGAACGGGACACTCGAGCGCGTCATCCGCACCACCTCGAGAGCCTCGTCGTTGCCGGCGATCATCACGACGCCCTCCACGCCCACGCGCATCAGGTGTTCGGTGGCGTCGCTGAGCGCCCGCACCGTCACCTCGGAGAGGCTCACCGACGTGGCGAAGTAGCCGGCAGCCCGTGCCGCGTCCTCGACGCTGCGATGGATGCTCGTCGGACCGAACAGTGTCCTGGCCGTGCCGATGATGCCGATCATCCCGGACCGTCCGCGCACCAGGGCGCGGGCGGCCGTGTTGGGACGGTAGTCGAGTCGCCGAATGGCCTCGAGGACCCGCTCGCGCGTCTCGCGCCTGATGCTTGGCGCACCGTTGATGACCCGGGACACCGTCTGGTGTGACACGCCCGCCAGGCGAGCGACGTCGGCCATCACCGGTGGCCGGTCGGCCGCTGTCACAGCGGCCCTTGCGTGAACTCGCACTGGCGGGCCGTCCGTTCTTCCATGGAATCAGTTCCTCGTGGGCCTCGTCCGTTCGTGCCCGTCAGTGTGAGTGACGGGGCACCGCGCTGCCGCTTCCACCGACGAGGAAGTCGAGATCCGCGCCGCTGTCAGCCTGCAGCACGTGCTCGCTGTACAGCCGTACCCAACCCCGGTCGGCCACCGGCTTCGGAGGCTGCCAGGCGGCACGACGCTCGGCGAGTTCCGCGTCGTCGACCAGGAGGTCCAGGCGGCGCGTCACGACGTCGACGGCGATCAGGTCGCCGGTGCGCACCAGCGCGAGCGGGCCGCCGACCGACGCCTCCGGTGCCACGTGCAGGACACAGGTGCCGTAGCCGGTGCCGCTCATCCGGGCGTCGGAGATCCGCACCATGTCCGTGATGCCGTCGGCGAGCAGCCGTCGTGGCATGGGCACGTTGCCCACCTCGGGGAAACCGGGGTAGCCCCGGGGGCCGGCGTTGCGCACGACGATCACCGTGTCGGGGGTGACGTCGAGGTCCGGGTCGTCGGCGGCGACGACGTAGTCCTCGATCCGGTCGAAGACGAGCGCCGGACCGGTGTGCGTGAGGAGCTGGGCGGAGGCGGCCGAGACCTTCAACACCGCACCGGACGGCGCGAGCGACCCGCGCAGCACCACGGTGCCCGAGCCGGCGGGCTGGAACGGCTCCTGCATGGTGCCGATGACCTCCCGGTTCCAGCACTGGGCGCCGTCGACGTTCTCGGCCACGCTCCTGCCGCTGACGGTGACGTGGTCCATGTGCAGCAGCGGCGCCAGCTCCTTCATCACCACCGGAAGGCCACCCGCGTAGGCGAAGTCCTCCATCAGGTACACCCCGGACGGCATGAGGTTGACGAGCATGGGGACGTCCGCGGTGAGGACGTCGAAGTCCTCGAGCGACAGGGGGACGCCGAGGCGTCCGGCGATCGCGAGCAGGTGTACGACGGCGTTCGTGGAACCGCCGATCGCGGCGTTGACCCGGACGGCGTTCTCGAACGCCTGCCGGGTGAGGACCGTGGACAACCGTTGGTCCTGTTCGACCATGGCGACGATCCGGCGCCCGGCGGCCTGCGCGAGCGCGTACCGCCGGGAGTCGACCGCCGGCACGGCGGCCGCCCCCGGCAGCTGCACACCAAGCGCCTCGGTCACGCAGGCCATCGTGGAGGCGGTACCCATGGTCATGCAGTGGCCCCGACTACGGGACATGCCGACCTCCGCCTCGGAGCAGTCGGCCGCGCTCATCCGGCCGGCCCGCATCTCCTCGGTGAAACGCCACACGACGGTGCCCGAGCCGATGTCCTGGCCGCGGAACTTGCCGTTGAGCATCGGGCCGCCGGTCAGCATCAGGGTCGGCAGGTCGACGCTCGCCGCTCCCATCAGCAGGCCGGGTGTGGTCTTGTCACAGCCGGAGAGCAGGACCACCCCGTCGAGCGGGTTGGCCCGGACCGACTCCTCCAACTCCATCGCCAGCAGGTTGCGGTAGAGCATGGTCGTGGGCCGCATCAGCGGCTCGCCCAGGCTCATCGCCGGGAACTCCAGCGGCAGACCGCCGCTCTCCCACACGCCCCGCTTCACCGATTCGGCCAGGTCGCGCAGGTGGGCGTTGCAGGGTGTCAGCTCCGACCAGGTGGTGGCGATGCCGATCACCGGGCGACCGTCGAACACGTCGTCCGCGAACCCCTGGTTGCGCATCCAGGACCGATGGATGAACCCGTTGCGGCCTTCCGCACCGAACCACTGCCCGCTGCGCAGCGGTCGATTCGTCGTCGACATCAGCACACCTCTCTGTCATCCGTCCGGCCGCTCCTGCGCGGCGGTCAATGCGCGTGGGTGGAACAGGTGGTCGGGGCGGCCTACCGGAGACCTCCGACGGACAGGCCGCCGCGCCAGTGTCGTTGGAGGCTGAAGAACGCGATGATCAGCGGGATCACCGACACCAGGGAGCCCAGGATGATGAGGCTCCACAGCGAGGTGCCTCCCGCGTTGTTCGCGGACGCGATGCCCTGCCAGAGGCCGAGGCCGACGGTGACGGGGAAGAGCCGGTTGTCGGAGAGCATGGCGAGCGGCAGGAAGTAGTTGTTCCAGGACGCCACCGCAGACAGCAACAGCACGGTGACCACGGCGGGACGCATCAGCGGCAGGGCGATCTGGATGAACGTCCTCATCTCACCCGCGCCGTCGACCCGTGCCGCGTCGAGGAGTTCGTCGGGAACCGCGTCGCGCGCGTACACGTGCATCAGGTAGACGCCGAACGGGTTGAGCAGCGACGGGAGGATCACCGCCCACACCGTGTTCGTCAGGCCGAGCCGGGAGAACATGATGAAGGTCGGGATGACCAGGGCGGTGGCGGGCACCATCAGCGCGCCGAGCACGACGGCGAAGCTGAAGCGTCGGGCGGCGAAGCGGTACTTGGCGAACCCGTAGCCGGCCATCACCGCCAGGACCGTGGCGCCGATGCCGCCGGCGATGGCGTACAGCGTGGAGTTGAGGATCCACCGCAGGTAGATGCCACCGTCGTAGGTGAAGAGCTGCCTGAGGTTCCCGAGGTAGTCGATCTGGTCGGTGAACCAGAGGGTGTTGCCGCCGCCGAACAGGCCCGGCGCGTCCTTGGAGCTGTTGACGATGACCCACCAGAACGGTACGAGGAAGTAGATCACCAGGAAGCCGAGGAGGATCTGCAGAGGGAGGTAGCGCTGCGGTCGGCGGGCGCCTGCGCGGACGCTGGTGTGGTCGGTCATCAGAGGAAGCTCCTCCGCTTGCGGGTGAAGAACAGGAAGGCGTACACGCAGATGAACACGATGCCGCCGAGGGCGAAGGAGATCGCGGACCCGTAGTTGAAGTTGGCGAGGGAGAACGCCTGTTGGTACGCGTACATGTTCGGTGTGAAGTCCGAGCCGATCGTGCCCGCGGCGAGGTACCGCAGGATCTGGGGTTCGTTGAAGAACTGCAGGGTGCCGATGAGCGAGAAGACCAGGATCAGGATCAGCGCGGGCGCGATCAGCGGGATCTTGATCCTCGTCGCGATCTGCCACCGCCCGGCGCCGTCCATCCGGGCCGCCTCGTAGAGTGTCGGGTCGACGCCCTGTAGGGCCGCGTACAGGATGATCATGTAATAGCCGGCCCACTGCCAGGTGACGACGTTGAGCAGCCCGTAGAAGATCAGGTCGCTGCTCAGGAAGTCCGGTGCGGTGGCGCCGAAGAGCCCGAAGATGTCGGTGAGCGGGCCGAAGCCCCTGCTGTAGAGGAACCCCCACATCACCGCGCCGATGACCGTCGGGATCGCGTACGGGAGGAAGATCATGAGGCGGGAGAAGCGGGCGAACAGGGTGGTCACCGAGTCCAGGATCAGCGCCATCGCGAGCGCGATGATGATCTGCACCGGGATCGAGACGAGCGAGAAGCGGATGACGAACCACGCCCCGGACAGGAAGCTCGGGTCGGTGAACGCCTTCACGTAGTTGTCGAAGAGAACGAAGCTGGTGCCGCCGATCAGCTTCTTCTGAAAGAGGCTGAGATACAGCGCGTACGCCAGCGGCGCGATGAGGAACGCCAGGAACACGACCCCGAACGGCCCGACGAAGAGCCACCCCATCAGGTGCTCGCGAAGGTGTACCTTGCCACGGATCTTGCGCGTCTCAGGCTGCGTACGCGCTGCGCGCTTCTCGGTCAGGGATGTCATTGTGGTCTCCGGGACGTGGACGCTGAGGGGGGAGGGTGGGCCGGCCGCCACCTGCCGGCGCGGCCCACCCAGCCGGTCACTGAACGGTGAAACCTTGTTCCTTGGCGTACTTCGCCACGTCCTCCTGGAGCCGGTCGGCAGCCTGCGATCCGGTGACGGACCCCTTGATGACCTCGCTTACCTGCTTCTCCATGGCGTCGAGGTAGTACTGGCCGAAGGGGGCGTACTGGACGCCCTGGTAGGCGTCGGCGGCGGGAACGTAGACCTCCTTGTTCGCCTGCTGGCCGCCGAAGAACGCCACCTTCAGGTCGACGAAGGCGGGATCCTTGAGCGCCGTGAGGTTCAGCGGGAAGATGACCTGGTTGGTCCAGCCGTCGGTGAGCGACTCCTTGTCGGCGTAGAGCCCGTAGGCGACCTTCGCGGCCAGCTCCGGCTTCTTCGCCTGCTTGGTCACCGAGAACGCCGACCCGCCCCAGTTCACCTGGACCGGGTTGGCCGGGTCCCACTGCGGCAGCGGCGCCACCGCGAACTTGCCGGTGTCCTGGCCCTTGCCGACACCCGCGCCGGTGAGGTAGCCCGGTGCCCACGCGGCCGAGATGTACGTCGCGTAGTTGCCGTTGATCACGCCGGAGATGTACTCCGGGGTGAACTGGTTCTGCGTGCCGACCAGGCCCTTCTTGGCCAGGCCACCCCAGTAGTCCAGCACGTCCTTGGATGCCTGGTCGTTGAGCTTCACACCGATCGCCTTCGGCTGCGCCGGATCGAAGGTGAAGGGCGTGGCGCCCTTCTGGATCTGGAGCGCCATCAGGACCGCCGGGACGTTCGCGCCGAAGTCCCCGAAGAGCGGACCGCCGGCGTCCTTGACCTTCTGCGCGGCCTGCTCGTACTCCGCCCAGGTCTTCGGTGGGGTGACCTTGTACTTGTCGAAGATGTCCTTGCGGTAGATCATGCCCATCGGGCCGCCGTCGACCGGGACGCCGTAGACCGCGTCACCGACCGACACGTCCTTCCAGGCGCCGTCGCTGTAGTTGGCCTTGACCGCGTCGTAGCCGTACTTCTTGATGTCGACGAGCGCGCCCTGGATCTGGAAGGTCGGGATGCGGTCCGCCTCGACCATGATCACGTCGGGCGCCCCGGTGCCCGCCGAGATGGCCGTCTGGAACTTGTCGTACTCGTCCCCGCCCTGCCCGACGTTGGTCCAGCAGACCTGCACCTCGTTGTTCAGCTTGTTGAAGTTGTCGACGACGAGTTGGGTGTTGGGGTACCAACCCCACATCGTCACGACCGGCAGGTCCTTCTTGGTGATGGTGTTCGTGCAGTTGCTCGCGTCGCTGCCGCCCTCGTCGGACGAGCAGGCCGCGAGGCCCGCCCCGACCGCGAGCATGGCAACCGTGGCGAGTATCCGTCTTCTCTTCATTGAGGTGGTTCCCTTCGGGTGGCGGTGCGGAGGGGTCAGCCGTACGGTGGCGGGCGCCACCGGGGCAGGAAACCTGCTCCCGGTGGCGTCGCCTGGAACGGCTCCTAGCGCTTGAACAGACGCGGCGCCAGGTCGATGAGGTTCTTCTGCCACACGTCCCAGCCGTGCGGCCCGGGGGTGACCCCGTCGAACTCGTAGCGGATACCGAGGTTGTCCATCGTGGTCAGCGAGGCCATGAAGCTCGGGTACACGAAGTCGGTCTGGTCACCGACGTACACGCGCAGCATCTTGGTGCCGTTGTTGATCGCCGCCGCGTCGACGCCGGTGCTGCTGCCGAACCCGGCCGAGAACGCCGCAACGTAGGCGAACTCGCCCGGGTAGGCCTTCAGCACCCCGAACGCCTGCCCCCCGCCCATCGACAGGCCGGCGAGGGCCTGCTGGGACGGGTCGCTGGAGATGTGGTAGCGGGCACGGGCCGTCGGAACGATGTTCTCCCGCAACTCCCTGTTGAAGTTCGAGGAGTTGCCGTTGCCCATCACGACCACCATGGGCGTGAGGTCGCCGTCGAGGAACTGGTTGTCGAGGATCTGCTTGGCCCGGCCCATCTCGACCCAGTCGGTGTAGTTCTGACCGCCACCGTGCTGTAGGTAGAGGACGGGGTACGGCTGCGCCCGGCCCGGGTCGTACCCGGGCGGGGTCCACACCAGGGCGGTGCGGTCCTGGCCCGCCACCGTGCTGGCGTACGTCATGCTCTCGACCTTCCCGCCGCGACCGGCGGGCACGTCGGACAGCAGTCGGGCGCCCGGACCGGGGATGAAGAAAGTGCTCCACATCGGCTCGGTGGTCACCGACGTCGGGTTCGAGGTGTCCTTGAACGGAACCCGGTCAACGATCAGCCGGTAGTAGTAGAACCACGGCTTGAGCGGACCCACCGTCGCCCGCCAACGGTCCCCGTCGCGGGTCAGCGGCAGGCGCAGCCAACTGCCGCCCGGCGCGACGTTCGCCCAGACCGTGACGTGCTGGGCGTCCGCGAAGTCGGTGGTGGTCTCGAAGGTGACGAACCCGTCCTCGCTCACGAAGGGGGTCGGGGTGGTGCCGGCCGGCGGCGGCGCGAACTCACCCTTGAGCTGCGTGTGACCCGGGCTCGGCCCGTGGTCCTGCACGTGCCGGAACAACCGTGGCACGAAGTCGACGAGGTTCTCCTGCCACGTCGTCCAGGTCGCGCCGCCATCCGGGTTGACCCCGTCGAACTCGAACCGGATGTCGGCTCGGTCCAACGCCTTCGACAGGCGGTAGGTGGTGTTGTACGCGGGATCGGTGACGTTGCCGGTGTAGACGCGCAGCAGCTTGACGCTGCGGTTGATCGCCGTGGCGTCCTTCCGGTCGATCGTCGGCGCCGACGTGCCCGAGAACCAGCCGACGTAACCGAACTGACCCGGCTTGGTGAGCGCGGCGCGTACCGCGTCCGTTGCCCCGTCGGAGACGCCCGCGATGGCCTGGTGCGCCGGATCACGAAGGACGCGGTAGGTGTCGGTGACCGCCTTGCGGAGGTCCTTCAACTCCCTGTCGTCCGAGACGTCGGCGTCGTTGATCACCACCACCATCGGGCTGATGGCGCGCGCGGCCGAGAGGTTGTCGAGGATCTGCTTGGATCGACCGAGATCGAGCCAGTCGGTGGTGGCCAGACCATCGCCGGACTGCAGGAAGAGCGACGGGTAACCCTTCGGCCCCTTGGCCGCGTAGCCAGGCGGCGTCCAGACCAGAGCCGAGCGCTGCGCGTTCCTGGTGCGGTAGGTCAGGGTCTCGATCTTTCCGCCGGTGCCCGACGGCGCGTCGTGCAGCCACCGCGCCGAGTCACCCGCGACGAAGAACGTGCTCAGGAGCGGGTTGGACGCGACGCTCGTGCTGTTCGTCGGGTCCTTGATGCTCTTGGTGTCGTCGGCGGTGAGCTGGTAGGTGTACAGCCCGGGCTCCAACGCGCCGAGCACACCCGACCACACGTCACCCCGGCGGGTCAGGCCGAACTCCGCCCAGGAGGCGGACGGACCGAAGTTGCCCTCGACGACGACCTGCGAGACGGTGCCCAGGTTCTCCTGGACGTACGCCGCCGGGACGGCGAACGAGGCGTAGCGGTCCGGGGAGACGTCCAACCACGGCGTGTCCGCCGCCGCTGGTTGCGGTGCGGAGAGAACCGCCGCGGTGGCGATGACTCCCGCGGTGAACGCCGCCGAGAGCCGCCGGCGTACGCCCAGACGGCGTAAGCGCCCGTGATACTGTTCGGTAACCACACTCCACTCCTTTCATGTGCCGGCAGCGGATGCGACCCGACTGACCGGCTCAACTCAACGGTGGATCTGGCCGTTCGTGCTGCGTGCACCTCCTTCAGGCTGCTGCCACGGGTGTCAGGGTCGTGCCGCGCTCGTCGGTGGTGCGGTCGAGTTGCGTACGACGAGGCTTGTCGGAAGCACGATCTGGCTCGGCTCGTCCCACTCGCCGGTCACCAGCGACTTGAGCATCCGCGCGGCTTCGTACCCGAGCTGGTACATCGACTGGTCCACAGTGGTCAGGCCCGGCTCGGTCGACGCCGACTCGGGGATGTTGTCGAACCCGACGACGGACAGGTCCCCCGGCACGGAGAACCCCAGCTCCCGGGCGACCTCGAGGACCTTGAGGGCCATCCCGTCGCTCGCCGCGAAGATCGCCGACGGTGGGTCCGGTCGTTGCAGCAGGACGCGCGCCAAGGGGGTCGCCGATTCGGGGTTGAAGTCCCCTCGGCCGATCAGCGTCGGGTCGACCGGAACACCGGCGGTTGTCAGCGCGGCCCGGTAGCCCTCCTCCCGCGACCAGGCCGAGGCCAGACTGTCGCGGCCGGCGATGAACCCGATGCGGCGGTGGCCCAGGTCGAGCAGGTGCTCGACCGCGGTGGTGGCGCCCGCGAGGTTGTCGGCCATCACCGAAGGCGACGTCGAACCGCGAACCGGGTCGATGGCCACGACCGGCGTCCGGCTCCGGATGTCACCCCAGGGCGTGACGACGATGCACCCGTCGGTGAGGGTGCCCGACAGGCGGGTCAGGTGCCGCTGCTCCCAGCCCTCCGAATACGACCCGTACAGGTCGCTGTTGGCGTAGATGATCAGATCGAAGCCCGAGCGGCTCAGCGCCTTCATCACGCCCTTGAGCACCTCGGCGGTGTACGACTGGAAGCTGTGTGACACCAGGCCCAGAACGTTGGTGCGGCTGCGCCGGAGGCTGGTGGCCACCAGGCTCGACTCGTAACCGAGCTGCTCGATCGCGGAGCGCACCTGGGCGACGGTGCGAGCGCTGACGCCGTAATGCCCGTTGACGACGCGCGAGACGGTGGCGGTGGAAACGCCGGCAGCTCGGGCGACATCACTCATTGTTACCGGCGCATTGACTTCAATCATGCCGCTCTCTCTGGACTGCAATCGTTATCGGTTACGTTTCCAGGATGTTGCCAACGTAACGGAGGATGATTACGAACACAAGACCTCTTCGCCCTTACTCAACTGTCGAGAAGAGGGTCCTAACTGGATGCTCTGCAGGGCGCGGCTGACGCCCGGTTGCCATGGCGCACAACGCGATCGGCAGTTTCTCCCGGCGCTTGAAGTGGAGCGCCGTTATCCGCGCCGGCCCTACCCCACGACAACAGGACGGCACGCTCCGTCAAGAACCGTTTCCCGGCCCGGGTGAGCGATCACAGTTGCTGGACTTCAACGGTCCCGGTAAAGACCTTCGACGTCGGCCGGTCCGGGTCCGCGGTGATGACGAAGGTGCCGGCGTGAGTGCTTTCGGTGACCGAGAAACCCACGTACACCTCGATCTGCCCGGCCTCCACCGCGTAGGCCATGCTCCGGTCGTAGAAGCCGAGCTGGCCGGTGGGGAGTTCGAAGCGCACCGCCACCCGCTCGCCGGCGGCGGCCGCGACGCGGGCGAAGGCCTTCAGCTCCAGCACCGGTCGGGTGACCGTGGCCTGCGGGTCGCGGACGTAGAGCTGCACGACCTGCTCCCCCGCCCTACCTCCGGTGTTGGAGACCGTGACCTCGACACCGACGCTGTCCCCGGCGCGGACCTCGGCGCTCCCCAGCGTGGCATCGTCGATCACGAACGAGCTGTACCCGAGGCCATGGCCGAAGACGTAGCGCGGGGCGACCGGCGAGTCCACGTAGTCGCCGTGCCAGTGCGACCGTCCGCCGGAGACCTTGTGGCCGTAGAAGACGGGGATCTGGCCGACGCTGCGCGGGTACGAGATCGGCAGCTTTCCGCTCGGGTTCACCTCACCGAGCAGCACCTCGCTTATCGCCTGCGCTCCGGTCTCCCCCGGCAGCCAGGCCATCAACACCGCGGCGCACTGCTCGTGCAGGAAGTCACTGCCGACGGGCCGACCGGCGACGAGCACCGCCACGACCGGCGTGCCGGTGGCGACGACGGCCCGGACCAGCTCCTCCTGCACGCCGGGCAGGTCCAGACTGGACCGGTCCCGGGACTCCCCGGTGGTGGCCCCGGGCGTCAGCCCGGAGCGGTCGCCCAGGACCAGCACCGCGACGTCGGCCGCCGCGGCTGCCGCGACCGCCTCGGCGAACCCCTCCGTCGAGGGATCGAGCACGTCACAGCCGGGTGCGAAGCGCAGCCGGTCGCCCAGCCGCGCCGCGAGTTCGTCCCGTACCGTCGGCACGCCGTCGGTGCTCTCGTCGATCTCCAGGTCGTCAGGGATCGTCATCATCTCGCCGAGCAGGCCACGCCGCTTGCGCGCCTCGACGAGCGCCTCGATGTGGGCAGCGAAAGAGTAGTCACCGAGCAGGTGTCGGGCGTCGTCGGCGTTCGGGCCGATGAGGGCGACCCGGCCGGCCCCTGCGAGCAGCGGCAGGACGCCGTCGTTCTTGAGCAGGACCAGGCTGCGGCGGGCGATCTCGAGCGCCACGACCCGGTGCCGCTCACCGCTGGCCGTCGTCGCGGCCGTGTCCTCGTCGACGTACGGGTTCTCGAAGAGCCCGAGTTCGATCTTGTGCCGGAGGACCCGGGAGACCGCCTCGTCGAGCCGCTCCTCGCTGACCTCGCCGGAGTCCAGCGCCCGGCTGAGGGCATCCCCGTACGCGTCGGTCGCCGGAAGCTCGACGTCCACGCCCGCGCCGAGGCCCACCGTCGCGGCCTGCTGCTTGTCCTGGACGAAGTGGTGGTACGAGTGGAGGTCGTTGACCGCGAAGTAGTCGGAGACCACGCTGCCCGTGAAGCCCCACTGCCCGCGTAGGACGTCGGCGAGGAGTTCCTGGTTGGCATGGCACGGGACACCGTCGAGCTCGTGGTAGCCGGCCATCACGGACTGGAGCCCGCCCTCGCGGACCGCCGCCTCGAACGGGTACAGGTAGACCTCGCGCAGCAGACGCGGCGGCAGGTGGGCGGGTGCCCAGTTCAAGCCGCCCTCGGACGCCCCGTAGCCGACGAAGTGCTTGGCGGTGGCGAGAACGCCGTCGGTCAGGTCGACGCCCTGGAGGCCCCGGACGAACGCCACCCCCATCCGGGACACCAGATACGGGTCCTCACCATAGGTCTCCTCCGTGCGGCCCCACCGTGGGTCGCGCACCACGTCAAGCACCGGCGAAAGCCCCTGGTGGCTTCCCATGGCCCGCATCTGTGCGCGGACCGCGTCCGCCAGCTGCCGGTTGAGCTCCGGCGCCCAGGTGCTCGCGACGCCGATGGCCTGCGGGAAGATGGTCGCCTCGCGGGCCATCACCCCCGAGCAGACCTCCTCGTGCACGATCGCCGGGATCCCCAGCCGGGTCTCGGTGACCAGGAACCGCTGGATCGCGTTCGCGGCCCGCGCCACCTGCGCCGCCTTCAGGCTTGTCGCGCCCGCCACCCGGGTCACGTGTCCCAGCCCGTGCCGAAGTATCGGCCAGGCCCGCTCCGCCGCGAACCGACCGCCCTCCAGCAGGGTGAACGCCCACGTGCTGCCCAGTTGCGCGAGCTTCTCCTCGCGGGTCATCCGGGACAACAGGTCCGACACCCGATCCTCGACGGCCGCGGTCGCATCGGCGTAGGTCGCCACGATCTCCGGCTCGACGATTGCCACCCGGTCACCCCAATCACCGCGACAAGCTGGTCTTCCGGCCTCGTCGGTCACGACGCCGCAGGCACCTGGCGGTGCCAGCGACACGTTGATCCCGGCACCGTGTTCCTTACGTAAACGTAATCGGTAACGTTTACATTGATCGAGAACGTAATCTAAGACCATCACGTTGTCCAGAGCTCACACTGCCTCCACCACCCCCTCGGTCCCGGCGCTCGGCCAGAGGTCTCCGCGTCGGACCTCGCACGAAGGAGCCAGCCCTGAACACCCACCCCGACAGCGCGCCGGAGAACGTCGTGAACACCGCGCGCCTGACCCTGGACCCCCGTCGACGCGTCGCGCCGGTGCCACGTCGGCTCTTCGGCTCGTTCGTCGAGCACCTGGGTCGTTGCGTCTACAACGGAATCTACGAGCCGGGGCACCCGACGGCCGACGCCGACGGCTTCCGGGGCGACGTCCTCGAGCTGGTGCGCGAGTTGGGCGTCACCACGGTGCGCTATCCGGGCGGCAACTTCGTCTCCTCCTACCGCTGGGAGGACGGCGTCGGCCCGGTCGACGAACGACCGGCGAGGCTCGACCTCGCCTGGCACAGCCTGGAGACCAACGCGTTCGGGCTCGACGAGTTCATGCGCTGGGTCGGCAAGGCCGGTGTGGACCCGATCATGGCGGTGAACCTCGGCACCCGGGGCACCGCCGAGGCCGTCGACCTGCTCGAGTACGCCAACCACCGCGGCGGCAGCCACCTCGCCGACAAGCGCCGCGACAACGGGGCGGTCGACCCGTACGGGATCAAGCTGTGGTGCCTGGGCAACGAGATGGACGGCCCGTGGCAGGTGGGCCAGCGCAGCGCGACCGAGTACGGGCGGCTCGCCGCGCAGACCGCCAAGGCCATGCGCCGCTTCGACCCCGATCTCGAACTCGTCGCCTGCGGCTCCTCACACCTCGGCATGCCGACCTTCGGTAGCTGGGAGCGCGACGTGCTGACCGAGGCGTACGACGACGTCGACCTGATCTCGCTGCACGCCTACTACCAGCCGGTCGACGACGACCTGGCCAGCTTCCTCGCCTCGGCCGAGGACATGGACAGGTACATCGACGCCGTCGTCGCCATCGCCGACTCGGTCGGGGCGATCCGCCGGTCGACCAAGAAGATCATGATCGCGTTCGACGAGTGGAACGTCTGGTACCAGTCCGCCGCCCCGTCCACGCCGCCGAGCGGCGAGGACTGGCCTGTCGCACCGCCGCTGCTGGAGGACCACTACAGCGTGGCCGACGCGGTCGTCGTCGGCGGCCTGCTGATCAGCCTGCTCCGGCACAGCGACCGGGTGAGCGCGGCCTGCCAGGCCCAACTGGTGAACGTCATCGCGCCGATCATGACCGAGACGGGAGGCTCGGCCTGGCGCCAGACCATCTTCCACCCCTTCGCCCGCACCGCCCGGCACGCGCAGGGCGCCGTACTGGACGTGCTGCGCGACGGCAGCACGACGACCACCGAGCGCTACGGTGAGATCGACGCGGTCGACGCGGTCTCCACCTGGGACGACAGCACCGGGGAGATGACCGTCTTCCTCGTCAACCGGGTCCTGGACACCCCGGCCGAGGTGACCATCGACGTCTCCGGCGCGCAGGTGACCGACCTCGTCGAGTGCGTCACCGTCGGCGGCACCGACCTGCACGCCAAGAACACGGCAGACGGCCCGGACCACGCCGCGCCGCGCGCCAACGGCACGGCCCGCAGCACCGACGCCAGCGTCCAGCTGACCCTGCCGCCGGCGTCCTGGACCATGCTGCGGCTGCGCGCCGCCGACGTGACCCCGTGACCGGCTGACGAACCGCCGGCCCCGGACGCACCCCGGCCGCGCACCCCCTGGCCTGACCAGGGGGTGCGCGGCCGGGGCTTCCCCACCACAGGGAGTACGGGGCCGAGCCTGGGGCTACCTGACGTCGACAGGTGCGCTCTCGGAGTCGTTGAAGAGCTTGTCGCCCCGGTAGCGGGCAACCACCGGCGCGTCCAGCTCGCCGTGGACGGTCTTCTTCAGCAGGGCGACGCCGTGGTACACCGGGGCCGAGCCGAGGCGCGTGCCACCCGCGTAAATGTCGACAGTCGTGGGTGAACGCTTGACGTCCTCTCCGCCCTGAAGGGCGGAGATTCCGGTCTGCTACGCCCCCGAAGGGGCAAGCTCCCGACGGGTTACCGCTTCCCTGTGCGGCGCCGGCACGGGTGCCGGTCTTACCTGCGCTCCACGGTCGTTGAGGTCCGCCCGTCCGGCGGCCCTGATGTTCTTGGCGGCGTTCACGTCTCGGTCGTGCAGGCTGCCGCATGGGCAGCCCCACGTCCGGACGTTGAGCGCCATCTTGGCGTTGATCCGGCCGCAGCCCGAGCACATGCGGGTCGACGGAAAGAACCGATCTACCCGGGCGAAGGTGCGCCCGCGCCGGGCGGCCTTGTACTGCAGCATGGCCGCGAACTGCGACCACCCAGCGTCGTGCACTGACTTCGCCAACCGTGTCCGGGCGAGACCGGTCACGCACAGGTCCTCGACGAACACCGCTTGGTTGTCGCGGATGATCTGCGTCGAAAGCTTGTGCTGCCAGTCCCGCCGGGTGTCGGCCACCTTCGCGTGCGCGCGGGCGACCTTCCGCACCGCCTTCTTGCGGTTGTTGCTGCCCCGCTGCTTGCGGGACAAGCCCTGCTGCAACCGGCGCAGCTTGCGGGCTGCACGGCGCAGAAACTTCGGCGCGGTCACCTTCGACCCGTCGGACATCACGGCGAAGTGCGTCAACCCCAAGTCGATGCCGACCTCCGCATCCACCTCGGGTAAGGGCTGGTCGGCGGTCTGCACCACGAACGAGGCGAAATGCCGACCAGCGGCGTCCCGGACCACCGTCACCGACGTCGGCGCAGCCGGCAGCTCCCGCGACCAACGGACTTCCAGGTCGCCGATCTTCGGCAGCCGCAGTCGACCGTTGTCGAGGACCTTGAACCGGGCGTTGGTAGTGAACCGGACAGCCTGACGGCTGTCCTTACGGGACCGGAACCGGGGAGCGGCGACCTTACGACCCTTGCGCTTGCCCGACAGCGAGGCGAAGAAGGTGCGGTACGCGGCGTTCAGGTCCGCCAGGGCCTGCTGCAACACCACCGATGACACCTCACCCAGCCACGCCCGCTCCGGGGTCAACTTCGCCACGGTAACCCGCTTGGACAGCTCGGCGTCCGTCGGGTACGGCAGGCCAGCCTCGTGCGCGTGCTGCCGCACGCGCAGCCCGTCGTTGAACACCACCCGCGCGCACCCGAACGCCTTCGCCAACGCCTCACGCTGGGCGGCATCCGGGTAGAGCCGGTAGTTGTACCGAAGCTGCACGCGTCGATTCTAGCGTTGGTCTATGGCTGATCTCGGAGACTTCCGCACTGTAGACGGTCAGGCGCAGGAGCGCGGGGGTGCGGCCGAGGCGGGCGAGACGGTGAACGTGGCGAGCAGCGCGAGCATCAGCCGACGTGTCCGTGCCGGCGTCAGGGGACGGGGAGGTGCGACGGGCATGTTCCTGCTCCCTCTTCGGCGTGTGGTCAGACCGCATCGAGCGGTCGACCGACCATTCGATGGTGAGGTGAAGGGATATCAGGGCCAGCGATGCAGCTGCGAGCGCTAACATCGGTTCCTGTCGAAAACAGAACCATGAATTGCATTGACGGTCAATACATGCCACAGAATCAGTGCGGGAAACCGGGCCGGAAAACAATTCGGGCACGCTTCAGCGGCACCAGCGGAACTGGCGCGCGAATTCACTGTCGGGTCAATGTCGTCAACGAATTCGCGCGCCAGCCGCGGGTGGCCCGGAAACGCACCCGGGAGAGACCGGCAGATGCGGTTACTCCACCGCCGGCTGCAACCTCCCGTCGATTCGCCGAGAAATGGCGGTGTACTCGTCGCGCAACTCCTCGGGCAGGACCCAGGCCGGGGCGTCCTGCCACGCCAGCGGGCGGAGGAACCGTCGGATCGACGTGGCGCCCACCGACGTGTGCACGGCGTTCGTCGACGGCCAGGGTCCACCGTGGTGCTGGGCCCAGGACACCCGGACACCCGTGGGGTAGCCGTCGAAGACGATGCGACCCGCGCGGGCGGCGAGCACGTCGACAAGTCGGCGTACGACATCGGCGTCGTCGCCCGGTCCGCGGTGCAGCGAGCCGGTCAGCGACGGCGGGACAGCGGTCAGCGCGGCGTCGAGGTCGGCGTCGTCGTCGTAGCGGACCACCACCAGGAGCGGGCCGAAGCACTCGTCGGCGATCTCGGCGGTCAGGCCGGAGAGGTCGACCTGCAGCAGCGTCGGCGCCACGGTGAAGCCCGCGTCCGGATCGACTGTGGGTCGCGCCGAGACCCGGGCACCGGCCCGCTCGAACTGCGCGGCCTGCTTCTCGTACGCGTCCCGGATGCGCTCGTTGAGCAGGACCGCGCCGCCGGACGAGTCGACTCTCGCCCGCAGGGCCTCGACCAGGCGGTCACCACCCGGGTCCGACGGGACGAACGCCAGGCCGGGCTTGGTGCACAACTGGCCGCCCGAGTTCGTGAAGGAGCCGAACAGACCCTCGGCGATCTGGTCCGCCCGGTCCGCCGCCGCGTCGGGCAGGACGACGATCGGGTTCACGCTGCTCAGCTCGGCGTACAGCGGAATGGGGTCGGGCCGTTCGTTGATTGCCGCCTGGATGGCGCGGGCGGCGTTGACCGAGCCGGTCAGGGCTGCCGCGCGGATCTCCGGGTGGCGTACCAGCGAGCGCCCGGCCTGCTCCCCGTACACGATCGCGATGACTCCCTCGGGCCCGCCGAGGTCGCGGACGGCGGCCTCGATCGCGGCGGCGGAGGCGTGCGAGGTCAGTGGGTGGGACGGGTGGGCTTTCAGGATCGTCGGACACCCGGCGGCGAGCGCGGCGGCGGTGTCCCCGCCGGCCACCGAGAAGGCGAACGGGAAGTTGCTGGCGCCGAAGACGGCGACCGGCCCGAGAGGTACGAGCATCCGCCGCAGGTCCGGGCCCGGTCCGAGTGGTGTGTCGGCGGCGTGGTCGATTGCCGCTTCGACGTACGCGCCATCGCGCAGCACCTCGCCGAACATCCGGAACTGGAGCGCTGCCCGGGTGAGTTCCCCGTCGAGTCGCGCGTGGCTCAGTCCGGTCTCCGCCTCGGCGGCAGCGACCAGCTCCTTGCGGCGGGACTCCAGCGACGCGGCGATCGCGTCCAGTAGTTCGGCGCGGCCGAGCCTCCCGCGGGCGGCCAGCCACCGCGCCGCCGCCGACGCCTGGCCGGCGATCACCTCCAGCCGGGACTCGTCGGTCTCGGTGAGATCCGTCGCGCGACGCTCACCGTCGCGCGGATCGACCGTGTTGACCACGTTCACAGCAGTCCTCTCCTCACCAGATTGCCCATGAGATCGCGGACGCCGAAGTGCCAGGGCTCGCACTCCTCCGCGTGCCGCACCCGGTTGACCAGGGTGCCGAGCGCTGGGCAGCTGATCCGTACCACGTCGTCGACTTTGTGGGTGAAACCCTCACCGGGGCGGTCCCGGTCCTGGATGGGCGCGAACATGGTGCCGAGCATCAGGGCGGCACCGTCGGGATAGTGGTGGTGTGGCCCGATCAGCTGCCGGACCAGCTCCTCGGGATCACGCGACATCTGGGTCATCTCCGAGACGGCCTCCAGGTGGAAGCCGTCCACACCGTTGACCTCCAGGCGCACCTCGAGGTCGCGTACCCGGTCCATGCCGAACCTGTCGTCGAAGAGCCGGATCAGGGGGCCGAGGGCGCAGGAGGCGTTGTTGTCCTTCGCCAGGGGAAGCAGGAGCGCCGAGCGGCCCTCGATGTCGCGCAGGTTCACGTCGTTGCCCAGGGTGGCACCGATGATCCGACCACTGGACTGGACGATGAGGGTGACCTCGGGTTCCGGGTTGTTCCAGGTCGACGCGGCGAGCACGCCTACCGGAACGGCGGTGCCGACGGCGGAGAGGATCTGCCCCTTGGTGAAGATCTCGGCGTCCGGGCCGATACCCACCTCCAGGTACTGGCTCCACATGCCCTCGGCGACAAGCAGGCTCTTGAGCCGGTCCGCCTCCGGCGAGCCGGCCTCCAGGCTGTGCAGGTCGACGCCGACGTCGGCGAGCATGCGGTGCCGGATGTCCGCCGCCAGTGCCAGGTCTCCCCGCGCCCGTTCCTCGATCACGCGTTCGATCATCGAGATGGGGAAGGTCACCCCGGCGGCCTTGAGCGCCTGGAGGTCGACCGGGGCGAGCAACCAGGGCCGGCTCCGGTCTCGGGTCGCGGCGCCCGTGTTGGCCAGGATCTCCCCGAAGTCGCCGACCATCGGCCCGTCGAGCCCGGCCACCGTCGCGGCGGGGTCGGGCAGCTCGCAGATGTCGCGGACGGTCGGGAACCGGTGGCTGATGTCGATGACCTGGCCGTCGCGGACGGTCACCGGCGAGGGGCCGTCGCCGGACGGGTCCCAGATCCGACCGATGAGGACGCTGTCGGCGTCGTCAGGTAATGCCTCGGCGGCGGTGCCGACCCAGTCCGCCTCCTCGGCCAGCCCCCGAGGCCGTGGCACCGTCATGAGTCGCGCTCCAGGTTGAAGAAGGACCGCTCGTCGCGGGGGCGGATGTCGTAGACGGCGTCCTGGAACATCCGCAGCGGGTGCGGTGTGAACGGGTGCTGTTCGATCGCGGTGAGATCCAGCTCGATCCCCAGGCCGATCCCGGTGGGGATGAGGATGTCGCCGTCGTCGGTGAGCACCAGCCGCTCGTTGGTGATCTCGGGCCGCCAGGGCACGTCGGTCGCCATGATCTCCAGGTACCGGAAGTTGGGCAGCGTCGCCCCGAGTTGCAGCGTCGCGGCGGTGCTGAGTGGACCGCTCGGGTTGTGCGGCGCGAAGCCCACGTAGCTTGTCGCCGCGAGCGTGGAGATGAAGGCCAGCTCGGCGATCCCGCCGGCGTGCGTCACGTCGGGCTGGACGAAGTCGACCGCCTGACGGGCCAGTGCCGGCGCGAAGCCCTGCCGGCCGAACCACCGCTCCCCCGCCGCGATCGGCACCGGCGACGCGCGACGGATGTCGACGAGCGCGTCGAGATTGTCCGGTGGGCAGGGCTCCTCGAACCACACCGGGTCGAACTGGGCGATCTCGGTGGCGACCTTGATGGCGTGACGGACGTCGAAGCGGCCGTGCCCCTCGACGAACAACTCGACCTCGCGGCCCACCGCCGCACGGACGGCGTCGATCTGGGCGAGCACCCGGTCCAACTGCGCGGTGGTGATGGTGAGGTCGTAGTTCTCGAACGGGTCCCACTTCAGGCCACGGAAGCCCGACTCCACCGTCCGACGGGCGGCGGCCGCGTAGTCCTCCGGCGTGACGGCGCCGGAGAACCAACCATTCGCGTACGCGCGGACCCGGTCCCGGGTCGCGCCGCCGAGAAGCCGGGAGACCGGGACGCCGAGCTCGCGCGCCGAGATGTCCCAGAGGGCCATCTCCAGCGAACTCAACGCGGTCATGATGACCGGCCCGCCGCGCCAGTACCAGTCCCGTGCCGTCTCGTAGAGGATCTTCGAGATGCTCGTGGGATCCAGCCCCACCACGGCCTCGGCCAACTCGGCGACGGCACCCTGGACGGCGCGCTCCTTGCCCTCGAGGGTGGCCTCACCGAGCCCGACGATCCCCTCGTCGGTGTGGACGCGCACGATGACGAGGTTCGTACGGTAGAAGTCGACGACAAGTGTGTCGACAGAGACGATCTTCATCCTCGACTCAACCCTTCACCGCGCCGGCGGTCATCCCGGACACCACGTACTTCTGCACCAGCAGGTAGAAGGCGACGGCTGGCAGCGTGAACAGGAAGGCGACGGCCATCACCGTCTGGATCGGCGTACCCAGCTCGCCGATGAAGTTCGCGATGCCGACCGAGGCGGGTTGCAGGTCCGGGTTGAAGATGAACGTCACCGCGAACACGTACTCGTTCCAGGCGTGGAAGAAGGCGATGACGGCGGTGGCCGCGATCGACGGCGCGATGAGCGGCACGTTGATGCGGGTCAGGGTGGTGATGGGCCGGGCACCGTCGGCACGCGCGGCCTCCTCCAACTCCTTCGGAATGCCGTCGATGGCGCCCTTGAGGATCAGCGCGACGATCGGCAGGACGAAGGCGGAGTTCACCAGGACGAGGCCGGTCAGCGAGTCGAGCAGTTCGAAGCGGCGGAACAGCGCGAACAGCGGAACGACCATGAGCGCCTCGGGAAGCATCTGCGTGAACAGCAGCACCACGGTGAGCACGGCCTTGCCCCAGAACGAGAACCGGGACAACGCGTAGCCGAGCGGGATGCCGAGGCCGACGGAGAGGACCATCGTTCCGACGGCGATGATGAGGCTGTTGAGCAGCCACCCGGCGGCCTTGCCCTCGGCCAGGGCATCCACGAAGACCCCGAACTGGCCGAGGTCCGGCGTGAGCCGGGGCTGGTCGGCGAAGAGGTCGCTGTTGCTGGACAGCGCCGTGACGAACATCCAGTACAGCGGGAACACCGCGACACCCAGCACGACGAGCACGGCGACGATCCGTGCGGTGACACCGAAACGGAAGCGCCTCATCGGACCTCCCCCTTCTCCACGGCACGAGCGACCAGGCGGCTGCCGATGACGACGATGAGCGAGATGACGACGCCGACCATGCCGATGGCCGCCGCCGATCCGAGTTCCTTCGAGTCGAAGGCCTGCGAGTAGAGGTCGATGACGAGCGTCTCGGTGGCACCGACAGGCCCACCCTTGGTCATCAGCCAGATCAGCTCGAACCGCCGCAGCGACCAGATCGTCATCAGCAGGGCCAGCAGACCCACCGTCGGCTTGATGACCTGCCAGGTGACGGCCCGGAAGGTGGCCCAGCGTCCCGCCCCGTCCACGGTCGCGGCCTCGTTGAGGTCCTGCGGAACGGACTGTAGGGCGGAGAGCAGCACCACGGAGGTGAAGGGGAACAGCTGCCAGATGGTCGTCGCGAGCACCGCCGGGAGCGCGTAGCGCGGGCTGTCCAGGATCGCGCCGCCGGGCACACCGAGCCCCACGGCGTCGAGGAAGCGGTTCACGATGCCGTACTGCGCGTTGAGCATCCAGGTGGCGATGAGCGCGACCGCGATGCCCGGGGCGGCCCAGGGGACCGTCACCAGCGCCCGGGCCACGCCTCGGCCGCGGAACTTCGCGTTGAGCAGGAGCGCGACGGCGAGCCCGGCGCCGATCGCGACGACCACGCAGGTGATCACATAGACGACGGTGATCAGCAGGGTGTGGTGGAACTCGGGATCGCCGAAGATCCGGTTGAAGTTCTCGAGCCCGACCCACTCGCTGCGGGTGGGGTTGAGCAGTCTCGTCCTGGTGAAGCTGAGGTACACCTCCTGGACGAGGGGTACCGCCTGGAAGACGAGGATGAACAGCGCGGCGGGTGCCAGGAACAGGTACGGCGTCCACTTGCTACCGAGTGGGCTGGGCCGACGCCGGGGCCGGCCTGAGGGTGTTGTCTTCGGTGCTCCGGTCTGTTCGACCACAGTCATCGGGTTTGGTCCTTCGGGGGAAGGACGCTGCCGGCGCGGAGATCGTCGCGCCGGCAGCGTCGCCGTGTCGAGCGGTCAGCGGACCAGTTCGCTCGCCTGCTGCTGGGCCTTATCCAGCGCCGACTTGAGGTCGGCCTTGCCCTGCAGTGCCGCGACCACGTTCTGCACGACCACCTTGCGGATGTCCGGCGTCTTGGCCTCGAACCCCAGCACGATCTGCGGCAGGCTGGTCTCGGTGAGCCCGTCGAAGACCGGGAGGAACGGCGTCTCCTTGAGCTTCTCCGCGCTGCGCTGCGTGGCGGTGGCGACGCTGCTCGCGCCGAGGATCTCCTGGAGCTTGATCTGGTTCTGCGGTTCCAGCGCCCACTTGATGAAGGTGCCGGCCTCGTCCTTGCCCTCGCTGGCCTCGTTGATCACGATTGGTGCGAGGATCGCGCCCTGCTTGCGGACCGGGAACGGGATCGGTGCGACGTTGAAGTTCAGCTTGGCGTTCTGGCCGCGCGTGGCGGTCACGTAGCCGCCGTTGTTGAGCTCCATCCCGACCTTGCCCTCGGCGAACATCCGCCGGAACGTCGCCGCGTCCGCGCCGCGCGGGATCACGTTCGCGTCGTACAGGTCCTTGAACGCCTGCAGGCCCTTGAGGTTCTCGGGCGAGTTGATGGTCAGGTTCTTGCCGTCGGACCACGCGCCGCCGAAGCCGTAGACGTAGTTGAAGATGTCCTGCCAGACGCCTGCCTCCTCGGCCTCGGTCTGGCGGAACGCCAGACCGAAGACGTCGCCCTTGGTCAGCGACTTCGCGGTGGAGGTGAACTGCTCGTAGGTGGTCGGCGGCGTCGGGATCAGGTCCGCGTTGTAGAACATCGCGTAGTTCGAAGCCTCGAAGATGACGCCGTGCCGGACACCGTCGTGGACCATGAACTGGTCCGGCTGCTTGAGCAGGTCGTACGTGCTGGCGTCGATCACCTTGTCGAGCGGGGCGACGAGGCCGGCGTCCGAGGCGGCCTCGAACTCGGGCATGTCGAAGCGGACGAGATCGGGGCCCTTGCCGCTGCCCATCTGGGTGAGCACGGTCTGGCCGAAGGTCGGGTACGGCACCGCGGCGGCGGAGACCTGGACCTTGGTCTGGCTCTGGTTGAACTCATCGAGCCACTTCGTCAACAGGGGCCCGCGGCCCGGGTCGCCGAAGGTCGAGGCGGCGAAGGTCAGTTTGGTGACGCCGTCGCTGGAACCGCCGTCGGAGCCGCAACCGGTCAAGAGAGTGGCGACCAGGCCGAGGGCACATGTCGCCCTGGCAATGCCGAAACGAGCGCGCTGATTACCCATCGTTACTCCACTGTTACGAGTCAGAGTCAAGCGGATGAAATTGCAACGATCGTAGCGTCATGTGCAACGGTGTCAAGTGGCAGTTGCGTATCGCGTCATCTATATTGCACAATGTGCAATGACAGCGACGGCGCTGCCCGTCGCGCGAGGGGAGACAGAGCCTTGGCGCAATCGATTCGCCGCGCGATCGACCTCATTCGTCGATCCGCGGAGCACCCGCTGTCCCTTACCGAGGCCGCCGACGTGCTCGGCGTCCACAAATCCACGGCCCTGCGGATCCTGCAGACGCTGGAGTCCGCGCGCTTCGTCCGCCGGACCGGCGCCGGCACCTACGTGCTCGGTAGCGGCCTCATCGAGTTGTCCGAGCTCGCGCTCGGCTCGATGGACCTCCGCCAGCCGGCGGCCTCGCACCTGCGTGCGCTGCAACGCGAGACCGGCCACACCGTACACCTCGCGCAACTGACCGGCGACGAGATCATCTATATCGACAAGGTGGACAGCCCCGCGTTCGACGCCGTGAAGCTGCCCTCGCGGGTGGGGCGCGCGGTCTCCATCTACGCGAGCGCCGTCGGCAAGACGATCCTCGCCTACCTACCCCGGCAGGAGCGCGACCGTCTGCTCTCCCACGTCGTCTTCGAGCGGTTCACCGACACCACGTTCACCGACCACGACGCCCTCGAGGCCGAGCTCGCCCGCATCCACGAGTGCGGCTGGGCCATGGACAACGGCGAGCACGACGCCTACGTGATGTGCGTGGCCGCG
The DNA here is from genome assembly GCF_053605225.1 of Micromonospora sp. NPDC003944. Taxonomy (NCBI): domain Bacteria; kingdom Bacillati; phylum Actinomycetota; class Actinomycetes; order Micromonosporales; family Micromonosporaceae; genus Micromonospora; species Micromonospora sp. NPDC003944. The sequence goes on along the minus strand of NZ_JBSGIV010000016.1, from coordinate 15,707 downwards.
CCGATCAGGGATTCGCGGGGGCAGGTCATCGCCGCTGCCTCGATCACCGCGATCGAGGTCATCGCCAGCCTCGACCAACTGAAGAGCAACCTGCCGCTGCTCCTGGAGACCGCCGACAAGATCTCGTACGAACTCGGCTACGTACCGCCGTCCACCGTGGCCAGCGCAGACGGTGAGAGCCTCTCGGCGACCTGACCGCGCAGGGTCTGGGCGATCACCGGGTCGTCGGCGTCGACCCGCCGTTGACGCGCTGGTGCTCGTCGGTCTCCATCTCGATGAAGGCCCGGATCATGCCCCGGTAGATCCGTTCGATCAGGTCCGGGTCGGCGCCGGCGTCGCCGGCCAGCCCGCGGACACGGGCCACCACCTGCGCGACCCGGTCTGGCGCACGGACCGCCTGGCTGTCGCTCTTGAGTGGGGCGGCCTGCCGGACCAGCGTCTCCCGGCGGGCGAGCAGGCCCACCAGCTCAGCATCCAGCTCGTCGATGCGGGCGCGGATCTCGGTAAGCGTCGGAGCGGTCTCGGCCACGCCGAGATCCTCGCACGACGGCGACACGATCAGGCGACGCGTTCACCGGGGACTGCGCGTATTGCCCGCTTTAACCCTAATCTCGACACGTTCATGTTCGCCCCGGCACGGCAACCACGGAGGATGACGATGGGCGAGATGCCGCGACGTCAGTTCGTCAGACTCTCCGGTACCGCCGGCACCACCGGACTGCTGGCGCTGATCGGCGCGGACCGGGCGCTGGCCGACGGAGGCCCGACCCCGCAACCGTCACCCTCGACACCCGGCGGCCCCGGTGCCGCAGCCTGCCCCACACCCTCCGCCCTGTGCGGTTACCCCGCCGACACCGGCGGCAGGTACGACCTGTGGGACCGGGTCCAGGTCTGCGAGGGTACGAAGACCGGACCACCGTTCCCGCAGTGCCTGCGGACGACCCCCACGTACGTCATCCTCAATGGCGGGTCAGGGTCCAACCACGACTTCCTGCTGGTGCCCAGTTGCCGGGTCAGCGGCATCGAGTGCCCGTTCATCACCACCGCCGCCGCGCCGAACTACTGGTTGGAGGCGTGGAACAACGCCCAGCCGGGGCAGCCGGGACACGTGGTCTACCCCCACATCGGGCTGGGCATCAACTCGGCCGACCCGACCATCCGTCAGCAGGACCAACTGCACATCCACCTGGCCGGGATCCATTCCGGAATCCAGACGCAACTGAACAACCACGACAGCGCGATCAGCAACGACCCGTCGCGGTGGCGCAGCCAGATCGTGCCCATCTGGGGCCTGACCAGCGCCGGCCTGCCCGCCCCCCGCTCCTACCGGGTGCTGCACGTCGCGAACCTGAACGGGAACCTCTTCCGGCTGCTCCTGGACAGCGTGGTGCGGCCGACCGGGGCGACCATGGCGGCGCAGATCCTGGCCGTGACGCCCCGCCTGGTCGGCGGAGGCGGGTTCTACGTCCTGAACAGCGAGCCCGGCCTGCCCGTCCCGGCCGGTCAACCCGGCGGTACGGGCACCGTCGACTTCCTGCTCGCGTACGCCTGAGGGGCCTGCCCAGCGCAGCCCGGTGTCAGCGGGTGACGGCGTTGCCGGCCCCGGCGCCAGCACGAAGACCCTGATCCAGAAAGCTGACCAACCAGGTGAAGCTCTCGTCGACGGACGCGTCGATCTGGAACCCGCCGGCCACCTCCAACGTCGCGAAGCCGTGCAGGACGCTGCGCAGCGTCCGCATGGCGTGGATCTCCTGGCCGGGGTCCAGGCCGTACCCGCTGAGCATGGCGGCCCAGGAGGCGAGCACGCGCTCGCTGGCCGGGATGAACGGGTCGTCGGGGCCGGTGGGGCGAGCGGCGTTGCTCGCCGCGTACCGGCCGGGGTGTTCCCGCACGAACGTCCGCATCGCCTGTGCTCCCGCGGCGAGGGCATCGCTGCCGGAGCAGCCCTGGATGGCGTCACGGAGGACATCGCCGGCCTGGGTCATCGCCAGGATGGCGATCCGGTGCGCCAGGTCGGCCTGGCTGGCGACGTGCTTGTAGAGCGAGGGGGTCTTGATCCCGAGTCGTTCGGCGAGCAGGCCCATGCTGAGGTTGTCGAAGCCGACCTCGTCGACGAGCGCGGCTCCGGCTTCGGTGATGGACGCCGGGGTGAGCCGGGCCTTAGGCATTGTTCAGCGTCCGGGCGAGGAAGGGCAGGGCCAGGGCAAGGACCTCGTCCGGCGTCTGGACGTGCGGGTAGTGGCCCGCGCCGTCGATGACAGCCAGCTCGCCGAGCCCGCGCGGCAGGTCCGCGATGATGCGTTCGCCCTCGGCCCGTGGGTCGGCCCAGTCGGGGTCGGCGCTGCCCTGGATCACCAGGACCGGGCGGGTGACATTGGGCAGCTGCCTACCGGCATCGGCGGGGCTGGTCTTGGCCATGGCCTGCAGGGCCTTCATCCGGCCGGGCTCACTCATCTTGGCCTCGATGCGCGCCAGCTCGCCGTCCCAGTCGGCGGGCTTGGTGGGGATCGCCACGTCGAGGTACTTGCGCCAGCTCGCCACGCTGCCCCGCAGGAGCACCTGCGCCAGTTGGAGATAGCCGGCCCGGAAGCGCTTCACCCGCACCAACCCGCCCAGGTCGAACGACTGTGCGCGGGTGAACGGCGCCAACTCGATGACGCCGTTGATCAGCTCGGGCGCGGTGGCGGCCGCGATGGTCGCGGCGCCGCCGCTTATCGACTGGCCGATGATCACGGCCGGGCCGCCCAGGTGGCGCACGACGGCGAGGAGATCGCCAGCGATGTCGGTGCGGCTGTAGCCGTCCCAGCCGAGGCTGGAGTCGCCGCTGCCGCGGATGTCGACGTTGGCGACCCGGTATCCGGCCGCGGCGAGGGCCGGAGCGACGAACCGGTACGAGTGCCGGCTGTCACCCATGCCGTGCGCCAGGACGACAAGTGGGCCCTGCCCGGTCACCTCGTAGGCGAGGGTGTTGCCGGCAACAGCCAGGTATTCGGTCATGACGCCTCCACGATGAGCTAATTCGGTTAGCTAAAGGCTAACGACATTAGCCTCCGGTGGCAAGTCACGGAGGTCAGCAAGCCTGGTGACCCTTATAGTGCCGCGATGGAAACGGACACCGTACGACAGGCCTACACGTCCGTCGCGCAGCTCTACATCAGCTTGTTCGGCACCGCCGGGCAGGTGCACCCGGACGACCTCGCCTTCATCGAGCGACACCTGACGGGTCGACCCGGCCCGGTGCTCGACCTGGGCTGCGGGCCCGGTCACCTCACCGGTCACCTTCGGGCGCTCGGCGTCGACGCCACCGGAATCGACCTGGTGCCCGCGTTCGTCGCGCACGCCCGGGCGGTCCACCCGGAGGTCGAGTTCCAGCTCGGGTCGCTCGAACGCCTCGACGTCGCCGACGAGTCCGTCGACGGCATCCTCGCCTGGTACTCGTTGATCCATCTGCCGCCGCCGGAGCTCGACGGCGTACTCGAGGAGTTCCGGCGGGTACTGGCCCCGGGCGGGCGGTTGGTGCTGGGCACCTTCACCGCGGACGAGGTCGGGGCCTTCGACCACAAGGTCGCGACCGCCTACCGGTGGCCGCTCGACGAGTTCTCCGAGCGGCTCACCCACGCCGGTTTCCGGGAGGTGGAACGCCTGCCCCGACCCGACGACGATCAACACCGGCCCCATGCCGCCATGGCTGCGGTCGCGGTGTGAGGACGCCGAGGGCCGGTCTCCCGTCACGGGAGACCGGCCCTCGCCCAGCTGGGCGCCCGCGTCGAGGCGGGCGTCCGGTACGGCGGCAGCGCGCTCAGGCGCTGAGCTTGCCGGCGATCTTGACGACCCGCTCGGCCATGTGGTCGAGCGCGGCGAACTGGGCGTCGCCGAGCGGGGCGTCGTTGCCGCCGCCGGTGACGTGCGAGACGCCGTACGGGTTGCCGTCGGCGAACTTCAGCGGGTCGGTGTAGCCGGGGGCGACGACCAGGCCACCGAAGTGGTGGACGGTGTTGTAGAGCGCGAGAAGGGTCGACTCCTGGCCGCCGTGTGCGGTCATGGACGCGGTGAAGCCGGCGTACACCTTGTCGGCGAGCAGCCCCTGCGCCCACTGCGGGCCGAGGGTGTCGATGAACTGCTTGAGCTGGCTGGCCACGTTGCCGTAACGGGTGGGCGTGCCGAACACCACGGCGTCCGCCCAGACGACGTCGTCGGCGGTCGCCTTCGGCTCGTTCTTGGTGGCGTCGAAGTGCTGGCTCCAGGCGGCGTTGGAGGCGATGGCCTCCGCCGGGGCGAGCTCCGGCACCTGACGCAGCCGCACCTCGGCGCCGGCCTTCTCGCCAGCCTCGGCGATGCGCTTGGCCATGGCGTGCAGAGTGCCGGTGGACGAGTAGTAGATGACGGAGAGCTTGGTCATCGGAAGCATCCTTCCCAGGAAAGTAGTTGCCGCTGATAAATTTGCGGCCGCAACAATCTCGACTGTAGCAGCCGCTCCCCCGGACCCCAACGGGCTGACCATGCCCACCTGAGTGACGGCGCACACCAGCGGGGACGGACCCGGCAACGGCCGTCCAGCCGATGAACCGGGCGGCTTCCCGGCACCCGTACGACGGGGCCCTGCGGGTGGTGCGCCAACTCGGCAGCCTGGGCCACCTCCTCACCTACGAGGGGCGGGCCACGTCAGCTACCCACGGACGGAGTGCACCCGTCGTCAGGTGGAGCGGTCCCTCGTCAGCGGAACCACACCTCCGGCCGGCGAGCTGCCCGGCCGCCCCGGCCTTGCCGGCGGGATCCTCGGGTCACGATCCATCGGGGAGTTCGGCCGGTTGCTGGCCCGGCCAGAACGGCCACTCCTCGAATGACCGGCACCGCCCGTCGTCGGCGAACCGCATGACCCACAGATCGCGGTACTCCTGGTCGACCGGGTCGCCGTAGCGGACCTCCTGGCGCGACACGGCGGTGTCGCCGTCGACAGCGACGATTTCCGCAGTCATCCGGAACACCTCGTCCGGGCCCTTGCGCTGCTTCTCCCACATCCGGGCGATGGCCGGCAGGCCGACGACCGGAGTCCAGTACGGCCCCTGCTGGTAGGTCGCGTCCTCGGTGAAGAGCGTGACCAATGCGTCCGTGCCCGGCGTCCGCCAGAGCCGCTCGTAAGCAGCGAGCCATTCCCCGACGTGCTTCCTGTCCATTGACATCACTGTGCCACCCGAAGGGCGGCCAGCCGGGCAAACCCGCAGGCCGCAGGCACTGCACCAGGCGGCCCGCCGATGAGCGCGCGCCGGGAGCCCTTGACATCCAAAGGTGTACGTGGCGACACTTCCGAATGCTAATTCGATTTAGCGACCTCGAAGCCCCCGACTGCCACCGACCAGACCGCGACGGGCCACCACGAAGGAGTCTTCGCGCATGAGGAGAACGACAGGACGACGCCGGCTCCGGCTCGCGATCTCGACTCTCGCGATCACGGCACTCACCGCGGGGGTGGTCGCCCCGACACCGGCCGCCGCCACCGGCAGACCCCCGACCGCGCAGGGTGCGACGGTCAAGGTGGACCGAGCCTCACCGACCGGCTACACCGTCACGTTCGTCTACCGCAATCCCCAGGCGACCCAGGTCCGCCTCGCCGGGGACCTGACCCTGCTCGACGTCGCCACCGGCACCACCCGCTACCAACCGGAACAGTGGCAGCCGGGGCGCTACCACGCCGGCGGCACCGAGTTCCTGCGGGACATGACCCGGGACCGCAAGGGGAACTGGTCGGTATCGGTCCCGCTGCACGCCGGCGGGCTCAGCTACTGGTACCGGGTCTGGGACCCGACCCAGGGCTGGGAGAACAAGCGCATCTGGGATCCCGCCTCGTCGAACCCCCGGCCGCCGGGCGAGTCCTCGTTCCGGGTCAGGAACAACGACGTCCTCGACGCGGTGTACGTGCCGTACGCCAAGAAGCAGAACGACCCGGTGCTGAAGGAGCGCGCAGAGTACGAGCTGCCGGTGACGGGCCGCGCGAAGCGGGGCACCGTCAGGTACGTCCCGTACACCACGATCCTCGGCGACAGCGGCCACTACCTCGGCGTCTACCTGCCGGCGAAGTACGACCCCAAGCGCGCGAAGCCGTACAAGGTCGCGTACCTCGCTCACGGCATCTTCGGTGACGAGACCGACTTCATGGTCCCCGCCAACGTCCCGAACATCCTGGACAACATGACCGCCAGGGGCGAGATCGAGCCCACTGTGGTCGTCACCATGGGCAACCACTTCACCGGCACCAGCCTCGGCTTCGCGTCGTACAACCAGACCAACGCGGCCAACAATCTGGTCCAGACGATCCTGCCCCTCATTGAAAGCAGCTTCAACGTCTCGACCGAGCGTTCGGGGCGTGCCTACGCCGGGTTCTCCTACGGCGGGATGACGGGCGGCGTCGTCATGAAGAACTACCCGACCACCTTCGCGTACTACGGGCACTTCTCCGGCAATCCGTCCCTCACCACTCAGGACTACGACACCATCGCGAACGCGGTCGGGGACGACGACCTCTCGGTCTTCCTCGGCAACGGCGTCTTCGAGGGCACCCTCAACGCCCAGAACGCCATCGCCGACAACTTCCGAGCGCGGGGGTACGCTGCCGCGACGGCGCAGGTCCCCGGCGCGCACGACGGCATGACTGCCGGCCAGCTGTTCACCATCTTCGCGCGGGACCACCTCTGGGCGGCGTCGACTTCGCGGCGGTGACCGGCAGGGTGGGTCGGCGACGTCTCGTCACCGACCCACCCTCTGCTGCCCGGACGGCCGGTCAGCTCACGCCCCGAACCGCCTCGATGATCGTCTCGGCGACCTCGCTCGGGCGAGCCACCGCCATCGCGTGCGAGCCGCCGACGACCTCGCGCTGCCCCCGGGCGTTGGCCCGCTCGGCCATGAAGCGGTGCGCCTCGACGGGGATGTTCTTGTCAGCGTCGCCGAACACGAACCAGCTGGGCAGCGATCGCCAGGCCGCGTCACCGGTGAGCTTGTCGCCCAGGCCCTGTTCGGTGATCGGCCGCTGGGTCCGGGCCATCAACGCGGCCATGTCGTCGGACGCGTCCGCGCAGAACTGGGCGTGGTACTGCTCCTGGCCGATAGCCACCTCGTTCCCACCGGTCGACACCGGGTACTGCACAAGCGTGTCGGCGAGGGTGCTGCCGGGGAACTTGCCGGACAGCATCAACGCGGACTCGTCGGTGTCCGGGGCGAGGGCGTTGACGTACACGAGGGCCCGTACCGAGGTGTCGCCGGCTGCGGCCTGCGTGATCACCATGCCGCCGTACGAGTGGCCGACGAGGACGACCGGTCCGCCGATCCACCGCACGACGTCCCGCAGGTACGCGGCGTCGCCCGCGACGCTCCGCAGCGGGTTCGCCACGGCCACCGAGGCGTACGCGGCGCCCAGCCGCTCGAGCACACCGTTCCAGCTCGCCGACTCGGCGAATGCGCCGTGCACGAGCACGATGGTGGGCTGTGGATCAGGCATGACAGGTGCCCCCTCACTCCGTGAAGCTGTTCACCGCCGGTCGCACTGGTACGCCTGGATACCCGTTACGCGAGCGTGAAACGTCAGGTTCCGGCGATGGAGACATCGACACGAGGTGTAACTCACGGTTTCCCGGGGCATCAACCCGCACATGGAGGGAACGGCAGGGTGCGAGAAGCACCCGCTCGACCAGCGGCGTCGGGCCGGTGAACCGGATCGCCCACTGGTGGCGACACCACTGACCGCCGCCTCTGCCTGATGGCGCTGAGGCACAGTCTCCCTCCGGTGGCGCTCGGCGCGGTGGCGCTCGGCGCGGCCCTGGCTGCCAACCCCGCCCACGCCGACACCCCGTCGCCGCCATCTCTTCCACTGGTGGAGGTCGCCACCTCGCCGGAGGGCGTCACGGTCTCGGTGGCCGACGTGGTCGAGGTGCGGCTGAGCGTCCCCCTGCCCCTACCCACCGCGGTCGTCCCGCTGCCGCTGCCGCTGCCCGTGCCCCTGCCGTCGACGGACCCGCTGCCCCTGCCGTCGGATGTTCCGGTGCCGACGCCGTCGGCCCACCCCACAACCGTTCCGCCGAGCCGGCCGAGCCGGCCGAGCCGGCCACCGTCCCCGCAGGCCACCACCGCACCAACCGCCTCGGCCTCCCCGCCCGCACGCGTCGCCACTCGACCGTCGCCGACATCCTCTACGCCCACACCGGCGACGGTGGCCCAGGGCGGCACCCGCGGCACATCGATTGGCCGGGCACCGGAGCAGGCGCACACGACGCCGACCGCCGTCACCGGGCAGCGGCCCACCCCGCCCGCCCGTCCCGCGTCGGGGCCACCGGCGTTCGTGCTGGCGCTCGCCTCGGCACCGAGCGGCGTCGGCACCGGCGGCGCTGACCCACCCACGTCGACAGCCGAAGCTCCGCCGCCCGCCGCGACGCTGCACGCCGGGCGCACCGTACGAGCCGTCGACATGCGTGCCACCAGCCGTCCCGTGGAGCGGGGCCCTCCCCCACCCCGACAACTCCTGATCACCCACTCGCGTCCACGACGTTGATCAGGAGAGGTTCATGGAAATCGCCGTTATCTGGATCCCCGCTACCATCGAGCCGTCGGAGCCCGCCGTCGCGAGGTGCCTCAGTCACCTTCGCCGACGCTCCTACCGATTCGCAGGAATCATGCGGGCCTCGTGGGAGACCGTCGAGCAGACGATGATCGACGGGGAGGTGGATGTCGTCGTCATCGCCGACTTCGCCCACCTTCCGCCGGATCGGTCCCCCCGGATCGAGCTGGCCAGCCCGACCGGCATCGACGCGTACGAGGATCCAGCGGTTCCGGACACACAGCTCGGCTGACACCACGAAGCGCCCCGTCCGCAACGGACGGGGCGCTTCGTCGAGCTGATGAGATCGTCGCCCCGCCCGCACCAGGGTCAGGCGGCTACTGCCGCCCGGACGTCGTCGGCGGCGGCGCGCAGCCGGGCGGCGGCCTCCTCGGCGGTGCAGTTCGCAAGCAGCAGCACGATGGCCGTCTTGGCGTGCCCGTGCGCCGCCGCCAGAGCCCGCGCGGCGGTGTCCAGGTCGGTGTCGGCGGCCTCGGCGACGATCCGACGCGCCCGGTCGACGAGCTTCTCGTTTGTGGCGTTCATGTCCACCATCAGGTTGCCGTAGACCTTCCCGAGCCGGGCCATCGTGGCGGTCGAGAGCATGTTGCAGACCAGCTTCTCGGCGGTGCCGGCCTTGAGCCGGGTGGAGCCGGTGAGCACCTCGGGGCCGGTGGGCACCTCGATGGCGACGTCGGCGTGCCGGCTGATCACCGCGTCGGTGTTGCAGGCCACCGAGACTGTCGCCGCGCCGAGCGCGCGGGCGTGGTCCAACCCGCCGACCACGTACGGGGTACGGCCGCTGGCGGCGAGCCCGACCACCGTGTCGCGCGCGGTCAGGCCGACCGCGTCGAGGTCGGCGACCGCACGGCTCGGGTCGTCCTCCGCACCCTCGACGGCGACGCCGAAGGCTCGCGCCCCGCCGGCGAGCAGACCGACGACCCGGTCGGGCGTCGTACCGAAGGTGGGTGGGATCTCGACGGCGTCGAGCATGCCGATCCGGCCGCTGGTGCCCGCGCCCAGGTAGATCAGCCGTCCGCCCTGGCGCAGCGACGCCACGACGACGTCGACGGCGGCCGCGATGTCCGGTACCGCCCGGCGGACGGCGTCGGCGACCGTCTGGTCCTCGTCGTTCATCGCGAGAAGCAGCTCGGTGGGAGACATCCGGTCGAGATCGCTGGTCTTGTCGTTGCGGGTCTCGGTGCCGAGGGTGCTGAGGTCCACGGGGTGCTCGTTCCTCTCGCTGGTGTGCAGTCGCCGGCCGGTGGGGTGGTCTCCGGCCGCGGCCAGGCTGAGGGCGCAGCTGCGAACGGTCCCCGTATCAGCAGGCTGAAACCACAGCGTAACCAGCCCGGACGGGCGGTGGCAAAAAGTTTCGCGTTACCCTGGGGCAACGTCACTTATTGACAACCGCTGGTTGGGAGCGAGCCGTGCGTCAACTCGACCTGGTCGTGATCGTGCTGTACCTCGTGGTGATCGCCTTCGTCGGACTACGCCTGTCCGGGAAACAGAAGTCCGCCAAGGACTACTTCGTGGGCGAGGGCCGGCTGCCCTGGTGGACCGTCTCGTTCTCCGTGGTCGCCACCGAGACCAGCGTCCTGACCGTGATCAGTGTTCCCGGCGGCGCCTACAGCGGTCAGGGCTTCGGCAACGTCGAGCTGGCCCTGGGCTACGTCATCGGCCGGGTCGTGGTGGCCGCGGTGCTCATCCCGCTCTACAAGCGGGGTGGGTTCGTCAGTGCCTACCAGTACCTTGGTGAGCGGTTTGGCCTGAAACTTCAGGGCCTGGCGTCGGTGACGTTCGTCTTCACCCGCCTGCTGGCCGAGGGCGTACGGCTGTTCGCCTCGGCCATCCCCATCAAGCTCCTCCTCGACGAGTTCGGCCTGAATGTCGGTTACCAGGCCATCATCATCGTTCTGACGCTCATCACGGTGGTCTACACCTACCTCGGTGGCATCAAGGCGGTCATCTGGACCGACGCCATCCAGATGGGGCTCTACCTGGGCGGGGCGATCCTGGCCATCGCGGTGCTCAGCCACGCCGTCGGCTTCGACGGCTACTCGCAGGCGCTGGACGCCGGCAAGTTCCAGCTCTTCGACACCAACGTCGACCTGGCGCACGTTCTCACCAGCCCGTTCGCCCTGCCGACCGCAATCATCGGTGGCGCGATCTTCGCGATGGCCAGCCACGGGTCGGACCAGCTGATCGTCCAGCGCATCCTGTCCACCCGCACGCTGCGCGAGGGGCAGAAGGCGATGATCTCCTCGGGCATCTTCGTGGTGATCCAGTTCGCGGCGTTCTCGCTCGTCGGCGCGCTGCTGTGGTCGTACAACAAGGGTCAGACCTTCAAGGAGCTCGGCCTGGCCAGCAGTGACAACCTCTACCCGAGCTTCATCCTGCACGCCCTGCCGGTGGGCATCTCGGGTCTGCTGGTGGCCGGCATCCTCGGCGCGGCGATGGGTTCGCTGTCGTCGGCGCTGAACTCGATGTCGAACTCCACGGTCGCCGACTTCATCCACAGCTTCTTCCGCACCGTCCCGTCCGACGACACGATGCTCCGGCTCGCCCGGGTGATGACCCTGGTCTGGGCGGTGCTGATGGCGATCTTCGCCTGCGCGTTCAGCTCCAGCACCGGAAACGTCTACCTGACCGGTCTGACAATCGCCGGCTACACCTACGGGGCGCTGCTCGGGGCCTTCCTGCTCGGCCGCCTCGTCAAGCGGGCCAACCAGGTCGACGCGGTGATCGCCTTCCTGGTCACCGTGGCGGTGATGACCTACATCGTCCGGTATGTCAAGATCGACGTCACGACGGCCGGGACCACCACGGCGACCGCGATCGCCGCGCAGTGGCTGGTTCCGATCGGCGTCCTGATCACCCTGGTCGTCGGCGCGGTGTCGAGCCGGTTCCACCCGGCCCCGGAGACGCCGTACCACCATGGGCGCACCGACGAGGTCGACGACGAGGCGGCGGCGCCCGCCGGCCGGGCGTGAAGGAGACCACGATGCGCGTGATCGGTCTGATGTCCGGAACCTCCTACGACGGCATCGAAGCCGCCGCAGCCGAGTTCGAGCTGAGCGGCGACACCCTGCGGTTGCGACCGTTGGGCCGACTCAGCCACCCGTACTCCGAGGACCTGCGCGGGAAGATCGCCGCCGCCCTGCCGCCCGCGCCGACCACCACCGAGGCGATCTGCGTGCTGGACACCGGCATCGGCCAGGCCTTCGCCGAGGCCGGCGTGCGGGCCCTCGCGGAGCTGTGCGACGGCCGGGCCGACCTGGTCGTCTCGCACGGGCAGACCATGCACCACTGGGTCGAGGCGGGCACGGTCCGGGGCACTCTCCAACTGGGTCAGCCGGCCTGGATCGCGGAGGCCACCGGCCTTCCGGTCGTGGCCGACCTGCGCAGCCGCGACGTCGCCGCCGGCGGCCAGGGCGCTCCCCTGGTCGCCCTCTTCGACGCGCTGCTGCTCGGCGGCCTGCCCGGCGTCCCGGCCGCGCTGAACCTGGGCGGCATCGCCAACATCACCGTCGTCGCTCCGGACGCGGATGCGCTCGCCTTCGACACCGGCCCGGCCAACGCCCTCCTCGACGCCGCCGCCCGCCACTTCAGCGGGGGCACCGAGGAGTACGACCGGGACGGGCGCGGGGCAGCCGCCGGTGAGGTGAACCCGGCCCTGCTGCGGCGGCTGCTCGACGAGCCGTACTACCGGCTGCCCAGCCCGAAGAGCACCGGCAAGGAGCTGTTCCACAGGCCCTACCTGCTCGCCGCCCTGGCCGACGCACCCACACCGGCCCCGCAGGACGTGTTGGCCACGCTGACGCGGCTGACCGCGGTCACGGTGGCCGGCGCCTGCCGCGACCACGGCGTCACCCGGCTCGTCGTCTCCGGCGGCGGCGCACACAACCCGACGCTGATGGGCATGATCGCCGATGAGCTGCCCGGCGTCGAGCTGTCCTCAAGCGACGACCTGGGCATCGCCTCGGACGCCAAGGAGGCGCTGGCCTTCGCGCTGCTGGGCTACCTGACCGTGCACGGGCTCCCGGGCACCCTGCGCTCGGGCACCGGCGCGCGGCACGCCTCCGTGCTCGGCAGCATCACCCCCGGCCGCCTTCCGCTACGGCTGCCGACCCCGGTCGGCACCACCCCCGCCCGGCTGCTTGTCGTCGCGTCTCCGGTGGCCGACTGACCCAATCCTTTCGGAGGATCCGCCCATGAGCACCGTCGTACCCACGCCGACCTCGGCCGGCGTGCGCGCCCGCGAGGTCGCCGAGCTGCTGCGCTCGCGCCTCGACGACCCGGGCCGGGCCAGCGCCGAGCTGCCCCGGAGGCTTGCGGCGGCACACGACGCCTCGCCGTACCTGTTCGAGCCGCAGGCCGTGGTCCGCGCCGCCTCGGCGGCCGAGGTCGGGGCGCTGATGGCCGGCGCCCGGGAGGCAGGCGTACCGCTGACCCTGCGCGGCGGCGGCACCAGCCTCGCCGGTCAGGCCGGCGGTGCGGGCGTGCTGGTCGACGTCCGCACCGACTGGCGGCACGCCGAGGTCCTCGACGACGGTCGCCGCATCCGGCTCCAGCCGGGCCTGACCATCCGGCAGGCCAACGCCCGACTGGCCCGCTACCGACGCCGGCTCGGCCCGGACCCGGCCAGCGAGGCCGCCTGCACGGTGGGTGGCATGGTGGCGAACAACTCCAGCGGGATGACCTGCGGCACCACCGACAACGCGTACCGCACCATGGAGTCGCTGCGTTTCGTCCTCCCGTCCGGCACGGTCGTCGACTCCGGTGCCCGCGACGCCGACGACCGGCTGCGGGTCGACGAACCCGAGTTGCACGCCGGGCTGCTGCGGCTGCGCGACCGGGTCCGCTCGACGCCGGGGTCGCGCGCCACCATCGAGCGGCTGTTCAGCATGAAGAACACCATGGGGTACGGGCTGAACTCGCTGCTCGACCACAGCACCCCGATCGACATGCTCGCCCACCTGATGATCGGCAGCGAGGGCACGCTCGGGTTCGTCGCCGAGGCCGTCTTCCGTACCGTCGAGATCCACGAACACGCCGCCACCGGCCTGCTGATCCTGCCCGGTCTCACCGACGCCACCGACGCGCTGCCGGCCCTGCTCGCCGCCGGCGCCCGTACCGCCGAACTGCTCGACGCGGCCGCGCTGCGGGTCAGCCAGCGCGACCCGGGCGCGAGCCCGGCCCTACGCGGGCTGACGGTCGCCGGCCACGCCGCGCTGCTCGTGGAGTTCGCCGAGGACAGCGCGGAGCGGCTGGCCGCGACGCTCGCCGACGCCCGTCCCGTCCTCGACCGGCTGCCGGCCGTCACCGGCACCGAGCTGACCCGCGATCCACGGGAACGGGCCAACCTCTGGCACCTGCGCAAGGGCCTCTACACCGCCGTCGCCGGCGCGCGCTCGCCCGGCACCACGGCCCTGCTGGAGGACGTCGCGGTGCCGATGCCGCGCCTGACCGGCACCTGCGACGGGCTGATCGAGCTGTTCGACAGGCACGGCTACCCGGACGCGGTGATCTTCGGGCACGCCCGGGACGGCAACCTGCACTTCATGCTCACCCAGTCGTTCGACACCCCGGCCGAGATCGACCGCTACGCCCGGTTCACCGACGAGATGGTCGACCTCGTGCTCGCCGAGGGCGGAACGCTCAAGGCGGAGCACGGCACCGGCCGGGCCATGGCGCCCTTCGTCCGCCGGCAGTACGGCGACGAACTGTACGACGTGATGCGCGAGCTCAAGCGGTTGTGCGACCCGAGCGGGCTGCTCAACCCGGGGGTGCTGCTCAACGACGACCCGACCGTGCACCTGCGGCAGCTCAAGGCCGTCCCGACCGTCGACCCCGAGCTGGACGCCTGCGTCGAGTGTGGCTACTGCGAGCCGGTCTGCCCCACCGCCGACGTCACCACCACGCCCCGGCAGCGCATCGTCCTGCAACGTCAGATCGCCCTCGCCACCGCCGCCGGTGACGAGGAGCGCCGCCGGGAGCTGGCCGCCGACTACGCGTACGCCGCGGTGGACAGCTGCGCCGCGGACAGCCTCTGCGTCACTGCCTGCCCGGTCGGCATCGACACCGGGGCGGCGATGAAGCGACTGCGCGCCGAGCGGCACAGCCCTCGCGCCCAGCGCACCGCCCGTACCGCCGCGAAGCACTGGCGGGCCGCCGTGACGGGAGTCCGGGTGGGGCTGACCGCCGCGCACACCGTTCCGACGCCTGTCACCCGCGCGGCGACCGGGGTGATCCGTGGGCTCGGCGCCACCGAGCTGGTGCCACTGTGGACCGACGACATGCCGCGCGCCGGCGCTCCCCGCCCCGCACCCCGCGACACGCCGGACGCCCAGGCGGTGTTCTTCGCGGCCTGCGTCGGCAGCCTCTTCGGCCCGGAGGGTGGCTCGTCCGGCGGAGCGGCTGCGGCGTTCCTGCGCCTGTGCGAACTGGCCCGGGTGCCGCTCGTCGTACCGACCGGCACGGCGGGCCTGTGCTGCGGAACCCCGTGGCAGTCCAAGGGTTACCCCGCCGGCCACCGGGAGATGGCCGAACGGGCCCTGGCCGCGCTGTGGGCGGCAAGCGACGAGGGTCGGTTGCCGGTCGTGTGCGACGCGTCATCGTGCACCCACGGGCTGACGCAACTGACCGCCGCGCTGGCCGAGGAGGACCGGGCACGGTACGCCGCGCTGCGCTTCGTCGACAGCGTGACCTTCACCGCCGAGCACCTCCTCCCGGCGCTGCCGCAGCCCCGGCGGCTCGGGTCGCTGGCCCTGCACCCCACCTGCTCCAGCGTGCACCTGGGCGGCATCGACGACCTGCGTACGGTGGCCCAGGCGGTCGCCGACACCGTCACCGTGCCGGACAGTTGGGGGTGCTGCGCCTTCGCCGGTGACCGGGGGCTGCTGCACCCGGAGGTCACCGCCGGTGCCACCGCCGCCCAGGCCGCCGAGATCGATCAGCGCGACTTCGACGCGTACGCCTCCTGCAACCGCACCTGCGAGATGGGCATGAGCCGGGCCACCGGCCAGCCGTACCGGCATGTGCTCGAGGTGCTCGTCGAGGCGGTCGAGCCGTCGGCCTGACCGGCGATCACGAGCGCGCCGCCCGCCGCGGATCTGCGGCGGGC